>QMKT01000033.1 GCA_003646505.1 Campylobacterota bacterium | reverse complement strand
TTCCATATGTTCTAAAACCATATCAAGAGCAACCCCTTGGTCTTGTTTCGCATTTTTAGAGATGCGGGAAAGTGCCTGTTTATCGTGGTAAACGACTTCAATGTCTCTTTTCTTAGCAATGTCCTTCATCTGTTCAAGAACATCAGCATCTTTGTTTGATTTTGAGAGGTGCAGTTTATGTATGGTGATGTTTTCATCTTCAAGTGCTTCCATGACGGGATTACGTCCGTAAACAGTGAGTACTTTATCGAAAAAAGCTTTTTTAGCCAAATATTCTGGGGAGTCTTGCATCAAAGAGCCTTTTGGGGATCTCTAATAATAGGTGATACTCACAATGGGCTTTGCAAATGTAAGATTTTGCAAGAGGCTTTCAAATCCTAGCCATAGCTAAGATGAAGTAAGTATCTTGTGAAAGATTACGTTTGCAAAGCCCACCCTTTGGGCATCACTAGCTTTCGCCTATACGTCGTTACTCTTTTTTGACTTAGCTACGGCTAGGACTTCAAAAGAGTGCCTAGTCTATACAAAAGCTAGAGATGTTGTGAGTATCACCTATTATTAGAGATCCCCTTTTATTTTATTTTTTGTATTTTACCATCTTTACTTGCTACAATACCCTATGCTAAAACTTTTTTATAAACTTTCACTTCTGTGCCTCATACTTTTGAGTGCTACTGTACTCTACCAAAAGCATACCTATGCTTACCATACACTTGTACATGTAGACCCCTTGCCTCATACTAAAATACTGATGACAGAAGATAAGTATGCAGATGCACAGGAATACCTTTCTTACTTTATACAGTTTGACTATGTACAACAAATGCCTGAAGCACAACCGTTGCTCGATAAGATCAAAGAAAAAAGAACAAGCCTAAGCTACAGAAGTACTAAAATCGCTGAGGGAATAAGCACCGGTACCAGTGATGAGCTGTCTGGTCAGATCTCAGCTATTGGTTCAGACTTTTTTCTCATCGGTGACCTGCGAGATCTTGCCATAGAAGGGGAACACTACTACCATAATGAAAAGGTAGACAGCGTTTTGGTCTCCCTTTCGACCATTGGCTTAGTAGCCACGGTAAGTACTTTCTTTACATTTGGTGGCTCTTCCGTAGCTAAAAGTGGGGTCTCGGCTTTAAAAATGGGTCACAAGAGTAACCTTATCCCAGCATGGCTTAGTCTCCATGTGGTGAAAGAAGCCAAAAGCATACGAAAAACCAAAAAACTCTCAAGCATAAAACCATTGTTTAAAAGTTTGGATACGCTACGTAAAGAAGTGGGACTGAAAGATGCACTAAAGCTTCTTTCCCGTACCAATAACATGAAAGAACTTCAGGGAATGACTAAACTTAGTAAACGTTATGGGAAAGAGAGTCTTACTTTGGTAGATATCTCTAAGAAGAAACTTTTAACCCATGCTGACACTTTTAACCAGTACAACAAAAGCACAGTAAAAGCAGCCTCAACGTATGGTGTACATGGATTTGGACAATTACTCAAAGGTGGAGAGAAACATTTTATTAAAACAACCAAGCGTATGAAAGCGTATGCTAAAGTAGGTTACAAAGGTGAGGTTTGGAAAGTGTTATTGTGGTTGATGAAACATCTCAATGACACCATTCTCATACTTATCTTGAGTCTGACATCATTATTGCTTCTCCCTTTTAAAAGTGTAAAGAGATTTTTTTAGATTTATTTTTCACCATTCCAGGCAATGTGTGGTTTCCCCTCATCATCAAACGCTACAGCAGGCATACCCATAATGTTATACCCTGCATCTACATAGTGCACTTCACCTGTTACACCGGAACTCAGGTCTGAGAGCAGGTACATACCTGAATTCCCTACTTGGGAAATAGTGACATTTTCTTTGAGTGGTGCATGTGCCTTGTTCCATTTGAGCATGAATCCAAAGTCACCTATTCCCGCAGCAGCAAGCGTCTTAATAGGTCCTGCAGAGATAGCATTAACACGTATACCATCTTTACCAAGATCTTCAGCCAAATACTTAGTAGTCATCTCTAACGCCGCTTTAGCCACACCCATGAGGTTGTAGTTAGGAATGTATTTCACCCCACCATAATAACTCAATGTCAATACAGATGAACTGGTAGAGAGTATAGGTTTTAACTCACGCACAATTTCGATGAGTGAGTAGACTGAAATATCCATAGCCACATCAAATGCCTCTTTAGAGATATCATAGAAACGGCCACTCAAACCCTCTTTAGGAGCAAAGGCTATAGAATGTACGATGAAGTCTATCTGCCCCATGTCTTTTTCCAAAGACTCTCTGAGTGCTTTGATCTCTTCTGGTTTAGATACATCACAAGGATAAAGTCTTGCTCCACACTCCAGATCTTCAGCAATAGGTGCAAGCTTTTGCTCAAATCTTTCATTTAGAAAAGTGATCGCCATTTCGGCACCCTGCTCTTGACATGCTTTTGCAATACCATACGCAATAGATTTTTTATTGGCGATACCTAAGATAACACCTTTTTTACCCTTCATTACCATAAAACTTCCTCTAAAAATAAATTACATAATTTTATCATCATTGAGGTAAAATAAAAGAAGAAATAGTTAAAATGAAAGAAATCATATGCGTAAAATACTCATAATCAACACTGGCGGCACATTTAATAAAAGTTATGATCCTCTCAATGGTACATTGTATGTAGATTCAACATCAAAGTCACTTGAAGATATAGCATCAAAATGGCTTTGTGAATTTGAAATTATCAATATCATTGGAAAAGACAGTCTTGATATTACAACCCATGACAGAATGGAACTGCTGGCCACCATAAACCATACTCACCATGAGCATATTATTATTATTCACGGTACGGATACCATGTCTCTCACAGCTGAGTACCTTTCTGATGGGGAACTGGAAAAATCTATTGTACTTACAGGGGCAATGGTCCCTTACAGTATTGACCCGGTCGAAGCAACTGCAAACCTCTGTTGCGCGTATGGGTATCTTAATGCGCTAAAAGAGGAAGGTGTTTATATTGCTATGAATGGTGTGATGGGTGAACATACCCAGATAAAAAAAGACAGAATAAACGGTAAATTCACTCTATAGGGTATTTTTTATAATGTTTTCGAATGGTATTGGCCAATAATTTTTTACACTTTTCATCGACAGGTGTGGGCACTGCTTTTGGTAAAACTTTCAATATCTGCTTCAGCAGAAGGTCTTGTGGTGCAGGCATTTTCTCGCCCCACAAAGATAAAATATCCCTGTTGATATGAGAAGGTAATGAAGCCAAAATACCTACATCATTCTTATCATGCTCAAGTAAAGCGGTTCTTGTACCTCTATCTTCTGTCAAGACTTGAAATAGATAGAGGGTATGATACGCAAGCTGTTCTTCTTTTTTCTCTTCCGTATACGTAGGTTGCAGCATTAATTTTGCAGAAAAAATTGAGAGGTAACAGTCCATGACAGATTCATAAAAGGCTAAGATAAATGCTTTTTGCTCTTCAAAATTTCCAGTACTATAATTTTCAAGATATAAATGAGATACCCCACGATGCCTTCTTAATACAGGAATATAAAAATAGGTATCTCCATTAATGATCCCCTCTTCATAAAATCTTCCTACTGATTTTTTTACTGTTTGAGAAAAAATATTTTGATCTAGAGCAGCTTCATTAATAATGGGAGGATTAAAATCCGCCATAATATGCCAACAAGCTTTTTCTTCTTTCATCTTTTCCCATGACACAGAAAGATGCAAAGAAGGTACATGTGGATTATCGGGATGTATGGTGACAGAGAAAACGGAAGCACACTCTAATGCTTTATTTTTTCTATCCTCATAATGTATTTGAGAAACATCAACAGAAGCCTGATTAAAAAGAGTCTTGTCTCTTGCATCATAACGTTTACCTCCACCATGTTTACCCTTATCACATTCCCACATGACAGACTTACAGGACTTACCTTCTCCAAATTGCAAAGCCAATGCATTTAATTTTGATACAAAATAGACTTGCAGACCAGAAAAAAGGAGGTTTACTTCTTTAGCCTCTTCTGACTGTGCGGAGATATTCATCAATAATAGCCTTTATTTTTGAGAAATTATATCATATATGCTAGCTAATTTTATTTCATTTTGATAAAATGTGGCAAGAAAAGAATTAACAACCATTAAGAAAAGGAAAAAAATGAAACTGCGTATCAGCATCGCAATATTAACTGCTTTAAGTTTTTCGGGATGTACAAGTCCTTCGAGCCTACTCTCGACACCACAAACAAAAAAAGCACCTGAGAGGTATAAAAATTATGAACATGCACCCGATTATAAGAAAGAAGCATTTGGGAAAGCTCAACATGCTGTTGGCCTAAGTACTAAAAATGATCCTAAATATAAATCATTTAGACCTATTTTAACTGACGAAGAGACAAGAAAATGGTTTAGCAACAATATGTATTTATTGTGGGACAGACAAATTACAAGAAATCAATATATAGCCCAAAGTACATCTAGGTTTCCTGCATATAAATATGAATTCACTTTCATAGCTAATCATTTCTAGGCAACCAGGTTCTATTGATTAGCAATAGAACCAATTTATCCTACTTCAGTTAAATCTATATAAAACTAAAACTTATATTCTATTGGGTCTTTTATACCCGCTTCTTTAAACCCTTTTAAACGTAACCTACAACTATCACACACACCACAAGCCATTACTTCAGACTTATAACAACTCCAAGTATCTTCCAGGGGCACAGAAAGTTCTAAAGACTTTTGCACTATTTGACTTTTTTTCAAAGTGACCAGAGGCATTTTGATCTCTAGTTTTGTCTCATCTTTAGTACCCAGGCTAATAGCATCCTGCATCTTTTTTATATAATTTTCACGACAATCAGGATAACCTGAACTGTCTTCTTCCACCACACCGATATACAAAACCTCTGCCCCATGTTTTTCAGCTACTGCCGCAGCGATAGAAAGGAAAATACCATTTCTAAAAGGCACATACGTTACAGGTACACCCTCTTCTATGCCTCCGGTAGGAACATCTATACTTTTATCTGTCAAAGCGGAAGCACCTATCTGCTCAAAAAAAGGCAGATCTATTTCATAACTTTCACTGGCATGCACCGAAGCCGCCACTTTACGAAAACATTCTACTTCTTTCTGCTGGGTTCGCTGTCCATAGTTAAAGTGCAAAGCAATAATTTCATAGCCCTCATCTTCTGCCATTCTGGCAGACAAAGCACTGTCCATCCCCCCAGAGATGATACATACTGCAGTTTTGTTCATAATACAAATCCTTTACTGCCATTTTACCAAGATTAGGGTAAACTTCGAGCATGATAGATTTAGATAATCAAACAACATTGGAAGTCAATTTGGATCTACTTGAAGAGATAGCACAAGCACTCTCAACAAAAGAAGTAGAACTTATCATTACAGATGATCAAACGATGCAGATACTCAATAAAGAACATAGAGGTAAAGACACTGTCACAGATGTACTCTCTTTTCCTATGGATGCACCTTTTACCGAGCAGTCGATTTTTGGTATGCCTCTAGGCTCCATCATCATAGCCGCATCCTTTGTAAAAGATAAAGCAGCCTATTTTGATCACAGTGAACAAAATGAACTCTCTTTACTCTTTATACATGGCATGCTTCACCTACTTGGCTTTGATCATGAAGTTGACAGTGGGGAAATGAGACTAAGAGAAAAAGAGCTTATAGAACAGTTTGATCTACCAAAAAGTCTAATAGTAAGAACGGAGAATTAAAATGGATTTTGTTATTTTTGTGATCGCCATGGGCGTATTGATCTGGGGTGCTGACCTTATGATAGCCCAAAGTGAACGTATTGCCCTGAAATTTAAGATACCAGAGTTTATCATTGGAGCAACCCTGATAGCCCTTGGTACCTCTCTCCCTGAGATGGCAGCAAGTATTGCCGCAAGTTTAGATGGGAAATCTGATATTGCCATAGCCAATGTGATCGGAAGTAATATACTCAACATCACCCTTGTCCTATCCGCTGTATTTATCATTGCAAAAAATATAAATCCAAACAGAGACTTCTTTGCCAAAGACAGTACCTGGGCACTGGTACCCGTACTCGTGTTTGTATTGATGATACTTGATGGTGTTATTGACAGGTTTGATGCATCACTTTTGCTACTTTTAATGGGTGCTTACCTGATGTTTCTGCTTCAGGATGCAAAGAATATCCCGGAAGAAGATCTTGAAGACCTTGATGAAGGTAATTTTTCATGGGCCAAGACCATACCTTTTCTTCTAGCTGGTATGTTTTTAGTGATGATCGGTGCGCATTTTTCGATTGAAAGTGCTTCTGAGATAGCCAAAAGTTTTGGCATTTCAGAATGGATCATAGGTATTATCATGATCTCATTGGGTACGTCATTACCAGAATTGGTTGTCAGTATTTCTGCTGCGGTCAAAGGAAAAGTCGACATGGCCATAGGAAATATCATTGGTTCAAACATGGCCAATACAACAGTCGTATTAGGTGCAGCTGCCTTCACAAACCCTATGCATATTGATGCATCTCTTTATATCTTTGATATTGCTACGATGATCATTGCGACACTGCTACTTGTCTTTATCACTGCCAATAAACTTTATACTAAATCCGCAGGTATCAGCCTCATCATCATCTTGGGACTCTTTTTAAATAATACTCTGCAAAATATCTAATCTAACCAGTAGCACCTGAGGCTAGACTTTATCTTAGAAAAGATCTAGTGATGAAGGTTTTGGTCTCTTCACTGCTTTTCGTTTTACTTTACGGATCTCTTGTTCCGTATAAATGTCTATAGTTGTATTCTCTCCAACTGTTGCATTATTGTCTGCAGGCATGCTGTCACCATCTTGGTGAAAGTAACCGTGTGAAAAAAGCCATTTATAAATATCTGCGGCAATAGGTCCAGAAGTACTTCCCCCATGTCCGCCATGCTCAACAAGTACAGTCACAATGTATTTAGGATCATCATAAGGTGCATAAGTTGTGATCCAGGCATGTGATCTGTGAAAATACGCCAACTCATGTTCTTTTAAACGATGCACTGTAGATTGAGGAATAGAAGTAACTTGAGAAGTCCCTGTTTTACCCGCAACAGTGATCGGTAATTTACTCATCGTTCTAAAGCCTGTACCACCTGGTGTATTACAGACATCATACATGCCTCTTCTTATCTCATTAAGATATTGTGGAGAGAGATCAATATGCTTTATCTCCGGAGCAATGACCTTATTGTCAACCTCTCTGGCTATGCGAGGCGTCGCAAGATATGAAGTCGCAAGCAGACCTGTATTACGTGCCACTTGCAGGGGTGTGACCAGGTCATACCCCTGACCTATGGCTGCGATCACTGTCTCTCCCCTGTACCATGACTTGTTAAATCGTTTTTTCTTCCATGCCTGATCTGGCATAATACCCGAATATTCACGGGGTAGATCAACACCTGTTTTTACACCATAACCAAAGGTACGAAGGTTTTTTGCCATGGCATTAATACCTACAGCTAAACTCTTTTTATAAAAATAAACGTCACAACTCTCTCTGATAGCTTTACGTAAAGGTACAGTGCCATGTCCGTATTTTTTCCAACATCTGAATTTATGCGAACTTTTCCCTATCGTGATATGTCCATTACAAAATTCTGAATTTGCTAATATATTTGGCTTGGCTTTTTCAAAAGCCAGTGCCATAGACATTTTGATCGCTGAACCCGGAGGATAGGTTCCATGTATAAACTTATTTGTAAAAGGATGTGCAAGATCATTTTGCAAGGCTTTCCAGTCTTTAGTACTGATACCTCCAACAAACATATTAGGATCATAAGAAGGGTAACTCACCGCCGATAATACTTCTCCATTGGTTCGCATCACGATAGCCACACCCGTCTGCTCCGCAAAACGTTCATAGATCATTTTCTGCAGATCAATGTCGATGTTTAGACGTATATTTTTATTGTCTTTTGGCTTTTCTTTTTCAAGTACGGCTATGGCTTTATTGGTTGCTGTGACTTTAGAGATCTCATAGCCCAATTCGCCCTGTAATACATGATTATAGTGACGTTCAAGACCACTCTTACCTACTTTACCCACTTCATCTACAACAGCATCTTTTTTATTTTCTTTTCTATTTGACCTGCCCGTATATCCTATAATGTGTGCAGAAATTTTACCGTAAGGGTAATAACGTTTTGTTTCTGCTTCTATTTTAAGATTTTCTACCAAACTCAAATTCGGGTAAGCCCCCATCATAGCTGCATAATGTATGAAGTCGACTACTTTTATGTAGTTATGATTATACGGTGAATTATGTTTTTTATACACCTTTAGCATCACCGTTTTATTGAGGTCAGGAAAGGTTTCAACCAAAGTATCGATCACGGCAGATAATCGGTCACTTTTTGCCTTTAAATGTGGTGCAATTAAAAGTGAAAAACCTATTCTGTTCATTGCCAACAGGTTGCCATTGATATCATTTATCTCACCCCTTACAGGCTTGATGTACTGCTTTCTTTCTACATTGTCTTTTGCCAATCCTTCATAGTAAAAATTAGATTTAATACTTACATGATACAGCCGAGTTATCATCACACCCCAAAAAACAAGAAAAATAATTAAAATGAACTTATATCTCATAAAATCACCACAATAAGCATATCTACTATCAGTGAATAAAGTAAAATGGTATCTAGAACAATACTTTGTGTTTGAAAAATGAAATCAAAAGCAAATAAACTGCCTAAATAACAGAGATCTAAAAGTATCACAGATAATAATGGTGTACACACTCTGCATTTTCGAAAATGTGTCAAAGAAGGGTAGATCCCTACATAAAAAAGTAGTGTTACAATGAGCGTAAAAAACAATGGTAACGTAAGATTTACTTCAAGGTTGATCATATACACAATAGCAACTAAAATAGCGCTCAAGCTACCTCTTTCTATACCCTGAATTAAAACATAGGACGTAGCGCCTATAAAAAGAGGTAAAAAAACATAAATGGAGATAAGCATAGGATAAAAAATGACGAACAAAAGAATAAAGAGCCACAAAAATGGTTTCGAGATTGAAAATAGATTAAAGTTCATATTAAGACAATTTATAGACCAATGCCACTTCATTACAAATAGGGAAATGGATACATTTAATACAATCTGCCCAAATTTTATGTTCAGGTATCACCTCTTTATTGATCTCTTTAAAATCGAGTTTTTGAAAAAACAGTGGCAAATAAGTTAATACAAGCACATCCTCTTCCACCCCTAATACTCTTGCTTCATTCAAGGTAAACGCTACCAGACGCTGACCAATTTTTTGACCACGATAGGCTTCATCTACAATAAGGCTTCTGATCTCCGCTAAACGTTTAGAATGTATGTGCAAAGCGGTATAACCCACAAGCTTCTCACCCTCTTTAGCCAAAACATAAGAGCGTATATTGGTTGCCACTTCATCTTCTGTACGATTAAGGATAATCCCATCCTTTACTTCAGAAGAAACCAGTGCCTGCATTGCAGTAATATCACTCAGTTTTGCTTTGATCAGTTCTATCACTACTCTACCTCATCCTCTACGCCAAAAATAGTTTGCAGTATATTTTGATGCACTCTGTCATGACCGTTCTTTTTTAAATTGGATACAGTAATGGAACCTGGAAACTCTCTTTTGAGTTTATTGCGCTCTTTTTGGTTGAGTTTATCTATTTTAGTAAATACAGTAAGGTATTTTTGGTCAGGACGTATAAATTCTGAAATATACGCTTCCACATCATCATCTATTAATGCATGAGGGTGACGTGCATCACGAAGATGAATAAATAGACGTATAGAGACCCGGTGCTGGATGAACTCTACAAGATTTTTCTGCCACACTTCTTTGAGTGTTTTAGAAACTTTGGCATACCCAAATCCTGGAAGATCGACAAAACGTACAGGATAGCTTTGTTCTTCATAAAGATATCTGGTTTCAAAAAAGTTTATCAGCTGTGTTTTTCCTGGAGTCGCTGAAGATTTTGCCAGATTCTTTCTCTGGGTCAATGAATTTAAAGTAGAACTTTTACCTACATTTGAGCGACCTAAGAAAACCACTTCACTCATATCTTCAGGTAAAGAATCAGCGATACTCTGTGCAGATTTTATAAATTTTGCTTCTACAACGCGAGGGATACTCATTTGTCATCCTTCATTTCAATAATAAACTTCACAGGTTTCTTCTTATTACTCTTTACACTTGCATTACCCGTAATCATATCAAGTCTGATCTCATCACCATCTACATGACTCTTATTGATCAGGTCATCTATCAGTGCCTTACCCTGTAAAACATATAAGGACGTTAAGGGATAATAGCTTACCTTCTCTGCACTACCTTTATAGTGACGTGTTTCCTCTTTAAATTCAAACGTCACAGAACCTGTCGCTTCGTACTTTTCTGTTTCATTATTATCATTAAAGTAAACAACTACTCTGTCAGCATGTAACCAGTCATCTAATTTTTTTACTTTGGCATCACCAATAAAGTGTACTTCTTTTTTTATATTTTCTGCGTGCATTGAGGTAGATGTGATCTCAACCTTTTGGGCAAAAACAGCCTGTGTAAGCAGAAAAAAAAGTATTGTTATTAACAATTTCAATCAAAAACCTTTATAAATATTTAGTGTGACATTGTACCATGATATTACTTTTCAGTCGTATAAACTACAGCATCAACCCCTGTGCCAAAAGCTTCTTTTTTAACTGTGTCATAACGTAAACTTTTCCCCTTCATGACATTTTGGCCTCTCACACCAGTAAAAGGTGCAGTAATGTTTAAAATTTCAGTTTTCTGATTATAGTTTGCATGTTGGGTATTGTAGGTATATCCACCTTTTTCCTGCATCACGACGTCACCATCCAGATATAGTACTTCTTTGATATATTTTCCTTTTTTTGCTATCAAAGAGTCTATATTATCTGTATGAAACACGATGTTATCCAATGTCAATACACCTTTATCACGAACACCATAAGTGCCAAAGGCCCACCCCTGCATTTTTTGCGTATCTACTTCTATAAAAGTAGTATGGGTAAACTCAAGATCTTTGCTGAATGCCTTACGTTGCTTAAGTTTATTACTTAACTCCATAAAAAGGGATGTAGAGATAATCAAAGCAATCATAATGGTCAATAAAAATTTTAATCCCATAGCTCCAAATACTTCTCTTCCAGTCCTTGTTTAGTGATAAGATATTCAATCATCTCACGTACTGCCCCGTCTCCACCTTTTTTGCTGAGGATCACTGTGGCAATTTTATCTACATACGCACTTGCATCTCTTGGGACAAATGATATTTTAGCTGCTTTCAACATCGATAGATCATTCAAATCATCCCCTATGGCAGCCACATTATCCATACTGAGATCAAGTTTTTCAAGCAGTGATTCTAAGACCTCTTTTTTATTATGTATACCCTGATAAAAATGTTCTATATGCAACTCTTGGGCACGACGCGCTACGATCTGGGAGCTTCTTCCCGTAATGATCGCCACCTGTTTACCCAGCTTTCGCCATGAGGCTATGGCTAAACCGTCTTTCACATTAAAAGATTTTATCTCATCACCATTTTCACTGTAAGTGATACGAGAATCAGTCATTGTACCGTCCACATCAAGGACAATTAATTCTATACTCATAGGACACCTTTTGTACTTGGTATACCGGCATTCTCATTGATGGTCACAGCGCGGCGCAGTGCCACGGCAAGAGCTTTAAATGCCCCTTCTATAATGTGATGTTTGTTCTTGCCACGATTATAGATAAGATGAAGGGTCAAAGGAAGATTAAATGCAAACGCTTTAAAAAACTCTTCTACCAGTTCAACATCAAAGTCTCCTACTTTCCCACCAATAGGAAGTTCAAAAACAAGAAAACCACGATTGGAAAGGTCTATATCACAGGTAATACTTGCTTCATCCATCACTACAGTGGCATTACCAAAACGCTCAATGCTTTGCACAGGGTAGATTGCCTTTTTTAAGGCCTGACCTATTACGATCGCTACATCTTCTACTGTATGATGGTCATCTATATGTGTGTCTCCCTCACAAGAGACTTCCATATCTATATGTGCATGTTTGGTAAATGCTTCTAACATATGATCATAAAAACCTACACCGGTATTGATGTTAGCTTGTCCTGTCCCGTAAAGGTTGAGTTTCACAGAAATTTGTGTCTCTTTGGTTTCTCTTGTTATTTCTATCATCTTTTTTCCTCTATTTGATCTACGCTTTAGTTTCTAACTATAAATGCGCCTTCTAAGTCATTGTTATTTTTAAAGTCTCGTGCTTCCTGCTCTGATCTGAACCCCATAAGCCATACTCTGTAAAGCGGTGCACCATCCACATCTGCAAAACGCTTAATGATCGGCTTGTAATTTTCGTACATTCCTGTATGTTGACGTTTATATACTTGTGCACCTTCATGACGCCTGAATGCACCTACCTGTACACCAAAGTTTGAAAGTTCTACACGTGTTTGTTTATGTAACTTTTTATTTCTTGCAATGGTCGCAGCAGATTCGATCTTACCTGCAAATCCAAGGACTTCTATGGAAACTTTTGCTATCCCCATTCTATCTAATCCTATCTCTTTTCCTGCAGTATAAGAACAGTCAATGATACGTCCTCTTACAAAAGGTCCTCTGTCATTAATGCGCACGATCGTACTTTTACCATTTTGTAGGTTATTGACCTTTACCATCGTATCCATTGGCCATGTTTTATGTGCTGCTGTTCGTGCATGCATATTATACACTTCTCCATTACTGGTCTGCTTACCATGGAAGTTTGGTCCATACCAACTTGAAATTCCCTTTTTAACCTGTCCTACTTTCACGTACGTAGGATGATATCTTTTACCATGTACCTTATAAGAACGCATCGTAGCCTTGTGCCTTGCTGCGCTTGTATGCTTCGTTGCACCAGGATTCTTCATTCCAGCTTTTTGTGAACAACCGCTAAAAAGTGTACTCACTGTCACAATAATGATCAAGTATACGGGGAGTGAAAATTTCTTCATGACACCTCAGTTTTGCGTTTAGTTTTAGGCATTTATTATCCCTTTATTTGACTTTATTTTCGCTTGAAGTATTCACATTACTAACCCGCTATTAACGCATCTGAATGAAGATATTTTACTATAAGACATCAATACTTTTCTAACATAACCTCTACCTCTTGTTCCAAAGTGGCATCTATCAAGTTTTTCCATTCAAATTTACGCACTTATATTCTTACTGTATAACAATCACCTCAAATACAAATTTAACGTACTTTGTGAAAGCTTCTGTATTATCGTCATCAAAATTACTGTCATAAATAGAAAATCATTAGATGAAAGTATATTTACTCAACTAAAAAAAATTAACTAAATTGCATCAGAGAGTTATTAAAAGTTTGAAATCTAAATTGATTGGTGATTATCTCGTATTTTTTATTACGTCAAAAATTGGATGGGTAAAATATGTTGTATATAG
>QMKT01000032.1 GCA_003646505.1 Campylobacterota bacterium | reverse complement strand
TGCTCACATTGATGCAGGTAAAACAACAACAACTGAAAGAATTCTTTTCTATACAGGTGTTGAACACAAAATTGGTGAAGTACATGATGGTGCTGCAACAATGGACTGGATGGAGCAAGAGCAAGAAAGAGGTATTACCATTACTTCTGCTGCGACTACTTGTGAATGGAATAAAAAGCAAATTAACATTATCGATACTCCGGGACACGTTGACTTTACTATTGAAGTTGAACGTTCTATGAGAGTACTTGATGGTGCAGTATCTGTATTCTGTGCAGTTGGTGGGGTTCAACCACAATCTGAGACAGTATGGAGACAAAGAAACCGTTATGGTGTACCTTCAATTGTATTTGTAAACAAATATGATAGAACTGGGTCTGACTTTTATGAAGTTGAGAGACAAATCGTTGAGAGATTAAAAGGGAATCCAGTTCCTATCCAATTGCCAATCGGTGCAGAAGAAAACTTTGCAGGTGTTGTCGATCTTGTTAAGATGAAAGCAATCGTTTGGGATAAAGATGCAGAAATGGGTTCTAACTATCATGTAGAAGAGATTCCAGAAGACATGGTTGAGTTATGTGATAAATACCGTGAAAATCTTGTTGAGAAAATTTCTGAAGCAGATTGTAATGAAGCACTTATGGAGAAATTTCTTGAAGGTGAAGAACTTACAGAAGCAGAAATAGTTGCTGGGATTAAAGCTGCAACTATTGGTATGCATATTGTTCCTATGACTGTTGGCTCTGCCTTTAAAAACAAAGGTGTTCAGACTTTACTTGACGCTGTTGTTGATTACCTTCCATCTCCATTAGAATGTGCTGATATCAAAGGTACTATGATGGATGACGAAGAGAAAGAAATTGTTGTTCCTTCATCTGACGAGGGTGCATTTGCATCATTAGCATTTAAAATTATGACAGATCCATTTGTTGGTCAGTTGACGTTTATCCGTGTGTATCGTGGTTCTTTGGAGTCAGGTTCTTACGTACATAACTCAACAAAAGACAAAAAAGAGCGTATCGGTCGTATCATGAAAATGCACGCGATTAAACGTGAAGAAGTATCTGAAATTTATGCAGGTGAGATCGGTGCTGTTGTTGGTCTTAAGAACACAACTACTGGTGATACACTTTGTGATGCTTCTGACAAAGTGGTACTTGAAAGAATGGATTTCCCGGATCCAGTTATCTCTGTTGCGGTTGAGCCTAAAACTAAAGCCGATCAAGAGAAAATGGGTGTTGCACTAGGTAAGCTAGCAGCAGAAGATCCTTCTTTCCGTGTTTCTTCAGATGAAGAGACTGGTCAAACTATTATTTCAGGAATGGGTGAACTTCACCTTGAAATTCTTGTAGATAGAATGAAAAGAGAATTTAATGTAGAAGCTGATGTAGGTGCACCACAGGTTTCTTACCGTGAGACTATTAAAGATGCTGTTGATCAAGAGTACAAATATGCTAAACAATCAGGTGGTCGTGGACAATTTGGTCACGTTTACCTTAAAATTGAGCCACAAGAACCAGGATTTGGTTATGAGTTTGTGGATGCAGTTAAAGGTGGGGTAATTCCAAAAGAATTTATCAAACCAATTGATAAAGGTATTCAAGAAGCAATGGCTAGAGGTATCCAAGCAGGTTACCCTGTGGAAGATCTAAAAGTTACTGTATATGATGGTTCTTACCATGATGTCGATTCATCTGAAATGGCATTTAAACTTGCCGCATCAATGGGTTTAAGAGAGGGATGTAGAAAAGCTAACCCTATTATCCTTGAGCCTATGATGAAAGTTGAAGTTGAAACTCCAGAAGATTATATGGGAGACGTTATTGGTGATATTGCCAAAAGACGTGGACAAGTATCAGGAATGGATGACAGAGCCGGATCTAAAATCGTTAACGCATTTGTGCCACTTTCTGAAATGTTCGGATACTCAACAGACCTACGTTCAATGACACAAGGTCGTGCAACGTACGCTATGGAATTTGATCACTATGAAGAAGTTCCACAAAACGTAGCAAAAGAAATCATCGAAAAGAGAAATAGTTAATCTTTCGTAGTATTTCACTGCATCTTTGAAGGAGTGAGTTCAGTCATGTACTGAACGTACACTCCTTCATCACAACCTTCAAATCTTCAGCAAACTACTACAAAATCTTTAACTATTTAAATCTAAATATTAACCATTCCATAATTTTAGTATTATTCTATTTTAATTTTAAATTAGTATACAATAGTATTTAAAGGATAAAAAATGAAGTTCATCATAGACCTCATAGAGGACGTAAGAGAACAGATAGGAAACCATGAAGCATATGAAGTGACTGCCGGGCTTCTCAAGACAGATGAGAATAACAGTGAAAAACTTATTTATGCAGGTGAAGCACCTTTAAACATTTCAAGTCTAGATGGTGAGAATAAACAACTTAACTTTAAAATGGATGGCAGTGAGACAAGGGTGACGATAGGAGCACTTATTCCTCCTTTGTTGATACAGGACATGGATGTAATGATGTATGAGCTTAGAATAGATGTCAATGCCCAATACTCTGATATGGAAATAGTTGGTTTTGGAAAGAATGATGAGGAAAAACGGTATATCCTGTTCATTAAGATCTAAAACCTAAAGTTTAGAGGTATTGAGGTTTCTGTGCTAAAAGTATCCAGTTCAAACTGATATGATGCTGTTTACAAAAATGAGCCAGAGGTTCATAAGGAATCTTTTTACGTCTTTTAATCACGGCAAAGTATTGTGGATCAAGTGCAAGAGAATCTGCTATATCTCTGTCCAGTATTTTTTCTTTCTGGATTTGGGTAGAGAGTATCTGCTTGACTCTCTGCATTACTTCATAAAAATCTATCATGCATATCCTTCTTATTTATATGCACGTATCATAATAGATTTTTGGAAAAGAGAGTTAATATGTGTCAAATTGTAATATTTTTGTAAAGGCAGAAGGCAGAGATGTGACAAAATGCTTTAATTGTATCTGTTAATGAGTATTTCTTCATTGATAGGTTTGCTTATGCCAAACCCTTGCACATAGTCAATACCAAGTGCTTTTAACTTCTCTTCCTGACTCTCATTATCTACCCATTTTGCAACAGTTTTAACTTGTAGGTCTTTAGACATTTTAATAAGAGAGTGCAACATGGCATAGGTTGTTTCATTTTCAAGATTTGTGACATAATCTCTATCAAATTGGATCATGTCAAATTTAAAGTGTTTCATATACTTCATGGAGGCATTGGATGAACCAAAATTGTCGATACAAATACGAAGACCATGGGATCTGAATTTTTTTAGTGTCTTGAGGTATCCACTAAGATCATGGTGTGTTTTTCGTTCATAAAGTTGGATGATGAGACGTGAAGGGGCTACGTTTCTGAGCGTTAAATACTCAAATACTTTTGTTTGAAAGGTATGGTCTCTAAGAGAAAAAGGTGAAAGGTTAAAGGTAAAAGAAATATTTTCATTGACTAAAGGCAGAAGGTCTATGACATGCTTAACCAGTGTAAGATCATACTCTCGTCCTAAACCAAGACGATTGACAATAGGAAGATAAATACGCGGTAAGATATCATCATTTTGTGTATAACATTTGAGTTTTATAGCGATTTCATAGGTATCTACGATATCTGTATGGGTATTGAGCAGAGGTCTAAAAGATAAAAGTAAGTCTTTGTTTTTGATAGCAGAAATCACATACTTCTCTATATCTGAGAGCTCTTTTGTGTCTTTTATATTGTGAGTATTTTGTTCTGCATCATCTTGGACAGATTGACTGGCAATAATGTCTCTAAGTTGTAAAATGGCTTTTTGAAAGTCATCATTGGTATTGGTGACCACGGCAAAAGTATAATCTACTTCCATATTGTTAATACTGCTGTTTTCTTTGATCATCGTTTCTAAGATAGACTGCATATCCTGATCATTATTATTGACGGCAATGAGTACTTCAGAGCCACGCCCACGCCCTATGAGTATACGGTCAGAACCATTTTGGGTAAACAGCTGATTGAGCTGAGAACTTATCGTGTAAAGAAGATTATCGATTTGGTCACTACTGTAATTTTCACTCAAAAGGGTAAGATTTTTTATGTTTAGGCAGGCAATGGAAGTGGGTTTATAGTACTGCAACTTTTTGAGAAAAGATTTTTTATTATAGCCTTGTGTGGTTTGATCAATGATAGTTTCCTGAACAGAAAGGTTCATAAGAAAATAGATAAAGTAGATGGTTACAAAGGTAATACCTGTAAGAAGGAGTCCGTCCAGTAGACTTATACTAGGGACTTCTCCTTTGTGCATGGTGGTATAAAAAACAAGAAAAACAAGAAGAAGTACGGGTATACCAGCTCTAAGTGCCAGTGTAAAACGTCTTCCTCGTTCTTCTTTTTGGGATTGAAGCATTAGACATCCAAATGTTTCACATCTTTGGCATGGCTTTCGATGTAATTTCGTCTTGGTTCAACTTCATCACCCATGAAGAGGACAAACGTGTCACTTGCTGCTTCATCATCTTCTATTTTGACTTGTAAAAGTCTTCTATTCTCAGGTGTCATTGTTGTCTCCCAAAGTTGTTCAGGGTTCATTTCTCCCAGACCTTTGTAGCGTTGAATGTATGCACCTTTTTTGGCTGAGGATTCTACCATTTCAAACAACTCAAGCAAGTCCTGGTCTTTAAATTCATCTGTGATGTGTGCTTGTATCTTTTGATGGATCAGAATTGCCTCATTATAGTGAGGATTGGTGAAAAGTATATCATCAACAATAAGTTCTTCCAGACCATCATTTGTTTGGACAAAAAGATGAATAGTCTCATTTGTAATTGACTTATTGAGGATATTGTATCCCAGTTTCGCAATATAGTCTTCGATCGTTTTAGCCAGTGCTTTGTTGTCCGTACCGACAACATCAGGGTTTTCTATCATGTATCGGATCATTTCAGGTAAGGCAAAACGTTTTTCGAGCTCTTTGAGTGTCATACGGTAATAAGCGACAAGTTTAAAGAGATCAACAAGATCAGCTTGCCCCATTGTTGTACTTTCTATTGCTGTGATACCATGTTCTATGAGGAAATCATTAAGTGATTTTTCATCTTTGAGATAGGTTTCATTTTTCCCTTTTTTATAACGATAAAGAGGTGGTTGTGCAAGGTAGAGGTATCCTTTTTCAATGATAGGCTTTAAGAATCTAAAGAAGAATGTCATAAGCAGTGTTTGAATGTGTGACCCATCAACATCGGCATCGGTCATGATGATGACTTTGTGGTATCTCAGTTTTTCTTCGTTAAATTCTTCACCGATACCACAGCCAAGTGCCGTGATCATGTTTTTGATCTCGTCGGATTTAAGGATCTTTTCTAAACGTGCTTTTTCAACATTCAGGATCTTACCTTTAAGTGGTAAGATCGCTTGGAATACTCTGTCACGTCCCTGTTTCGCAGAACCTCCTGCAGAGTCCCCTTCCACCAGGTAAATTTCAGAAATTTCAGGGTCTTTACTCTGACAGTCTGCAAGTTTACCAGGAAGTGTTCCGATGCTCATAGAGTCTTTACGTTTTACCAGATCTTTTGCTCTTTTAGCCGCATCTCTACCACGTGCAGCAAGCAGTACTTGTGCCATGATCGCTTTTGCTTCTATAGGGTTTTCTTCGAGGTATTTATTAAAGTTCTCAGAGAAGAATTTTTGTACCAACGGACGCACATAAGAAGAACCTAGTTTCCCTTTGGTCTGACCTTCAAATTGTGGTTCGGGTACACGTACTGAGACGATACAAATAAGGCCTTCCTTACAGTCATCACCAGTGATTTTAGTACCTTTCTCTTTGGCATTCGCATTTTTGGAGATATAGCTTGACATAGAACGTGTCAGTCCCGCTCTAAAACCTGCTTCATGTGTACCACCATCAGCTGTTTTAATGTTGTTTACAAATGAGAGTGACTTTTCAGAGTCAGCATCACAGTACATGATCGCAATGTCGATCTCGATATCATCTGCTTTCCCCTGGAAGAACTGTGCATTTGAAAGCGGCTCTTTGCTATTCATATCTTCTACAAACTGTTTGATACCACCGGCAAAGTGGAAGACTTCTTTTGTACCGTCACGCTCATCTCTAAAGTCGATCGTGATCTTTGGGTTAAGGTAACAGAGTTCCTTAAACCTTTTCATCAGGATCTCTTTTTGGAAATCAACAGACTCAGTAAAGATAGAGTCATCCGGCCAGAACTCTATTTTGGTACCTTTCTTACGGGTATTCCCCGTGGTTGCCAATATTTCTTGAGGGATACCTTCTTTAAAGTCCTGTTCATGGATAGCCCCATCACGGTTAACGGTGAGGTGTAAGTCTTTGGAGAGGGCATTTACAACAGAAACACCAACCCCGTGAAGACCACCAGAAACTTTGTAGGTGTCTTTGTCAAATTTACCACCCGCGTGGAGTACGGTCAGTACAACGGTTGCCGCAGACATTTTCTCAGTAGGGTGCATCGTAACAGGAATACCACGACCATTATCTTCAATGATTGCTGAACCTGCTTTGGTAAGGGTTACTTTGATGGTATCACAAAAACCAGCCATAGCCTCATCGATAGAGTTATCTACAACTTCATATACAAGGTGATGAAGACCTTTTGTAGAGGTGTCACCGATGTACATACCAGGTCTTTTTCTTACCGCTTCTAGTCCTTTAAGGACTTTAATATTACTAGCACCATATTCTGCCATATTGAGACTCCATTGTGTGGTTTGAACCTATTGAATAGGTTCACTATAAGTGTATATATTTTAGCTAAAAACAGCTTAGGAAAAGCGTGTTGTAATGTAAGTATTTTGATTGAGGGTAAAAAAAGCGGAAGTGTCGAAAAAAAGGGGCTTAAAGTAGCATTCCGCTTTGTTGTTTTTTGGTACTTACAATATCTATTTCATTGGGGTCGATAAAGAGATTTTTCTCATAGGCATCTATAGCATATCTTCCAATCATCGCAGCATTATCCGAACAATATTCCAGAGGCGCAACATGCAGTGTTTTCCCAAACTCTTTACAGAGTTTTTCATAGGCAGATCGTATATATTTATTGGCAGATGCTCCACCCACTATGGCAAAGTCTTTGATATCTTCTTTTGCGAAGATCTTTTTACTTTTTTGCAGGAGGTGCAGTTTAACTGCTTTTTGAAAGGAGGCAGAGAGATCAGCCCTGTCTTGTTCGCTCATGTTTTCTTTGCCTCCACAGGCTTCCACTTTAAGTCTTACGGCATTTTTAAGACCTGAGAGTGAAAAGGCTATGAGTGGAGAGTTCCGCAAGGGTATCGGCAGATCAAAACGAGCTTCATTCCCTTTAAGTGCAAGTGCTTCTATGAGAGGACCTCCCGGGTAGCCCAAGCCCATCATTTTGGCACATTTGTCAAAGCTTTCACCTACAGAATCATCCATAGAGGTAGCCAAAATTTCCATGCGTTCAAAACTTTCAACCCTAACGACCTGTGTATGCCCTCCTGAGATGAGAAGAACAAGAAGGGGAAGGGTAGACTCTTTTTCTATGAAAAGCGAGTATATATGCCCTTTGAGGTGATGTACAGGGAGAAGAGGTATGTCAAGTAAAGAGGCCAGAACTTTTGCCATAGCAATGCCTTCAAGCAGTGTAACTCCAAGACCAGGTTGATTGGTTACGGCAATGGCTTTGAGTTTAGAAAAGTAAGGCTTTGTCTCTTTCAGTATCTCCGGTAAAGCTACAGCATGCAGTCTGGATGCGAGTTCAGGAACAACTCCTCCATAACAGGAATGTTGCTCTTCCTGGGAGATCTTTTTATGATAAATGATTTTTTTTGTAGTAATCTCTGTGATCGAAATAGAACTGTCATCACACGAACTTTCTATACTTAAGATCATGACTTCTCCAGCACAAGTTGTTCTATGAGTTCCCATTTCCCATAACCGCTGTCTGCATTGATATGCCCTGCATTTTCAATGATAGTTAGAGGGATATCATAGTGTGAAGCGATCTCTTTTGCCTCTTGCTTCTTTACCCAAGGATCGTTGTCTGAGATGATCATTTGTATCTCTTTTGCGTAAATATTTTGGGGTAGTTCGCAAGGGAAAAATGTTTTGATAGTGGATTCTGTAGTGCTGAGACTGGGAGGAGAGACCATAAAAAGTCTTTCAACCGTGGGCATCTCTTCTTGACAAAGCCAAAACCACAAGGTATTTGCCAATGAGTGGCAGACAACAGTGTCCGGCTTGAACTCTTCGAGAAGTGTTTTGACTTGTCTCATCCATCTGTTTTTAGAGGGGAAGTGACAATTGTCGAGTAAAGGAAAAGCAACAGTACCGTAGTTTTTGGCTATTTCTGCAGCAAGTTCTGCTTGCCAGTGTGGTGCATCAGATCCTCCCCATCCATGTAAGATGAGTACTTTATCTTGCATTTGCAAAGGTTCTCACTTCCGTATCTATCTGGATGATCTCATCAAGGTTTTTAGCTTTTACAGTTTCAAATTTTTTATAGGCATCTAAAACCATATCTGCCATCCCGAAAAATGAACACTGTTCTTTTTGAAATGCTTTAATGGCTTCTTCATTGGCTGCATTGACGATGACACCTAAATGGGGGTTTTTTAAAATATGCTCTTTAATACTCCAGATAGGGTAACGTTCTGATTTGATGGGTAAAAACTCCAATGCCCCAATATTGAGAAGATCTGTAGGAGGCAAGATAGGGTCTGTGACTTCTCCTTTGAGCGCAAAAGCTATAGGCAGTTTCATATCCACTCCGGCAAAGTGAGCTGTAGTAGAGCCATCGGTAAATTCTGCAAGGGCATGAATGATAGACTTTTTTTCTATCACAGCGTCTATATTTGAAGTGTTAAAAAGCCATTTTGCTTCTAACAGTTCAAAAAGTTTATTGGTCATAGTGGCTGAGTCTATGGTGATCTTGTTTCCCATAGACCAGTTTGGATGTTTGAGTGCATCTGAAAAGGTGGCATCCTTCATTTTGTCCAGTTCCCAGTCTCTAAATGCCCCACCGCTTGCAGTGATATAGAGTTTTGAGACAGGACGCTTATTCATCAGATACCAAAGGCCAAAGTGTTCAGAGTCTATGGGAGTAATATGTGAGATATCGATGAATTCGCCTGCCACTACCAATGATTCCTTATTGGCCAGGGCAACTCTTTTTCCAAGGGTTGTCGCTTTGATCGTAGGGGCAAGACCAGCGTATCCTACCAAGGCATTGACTATAGTGTCACTTTGAGACATTTCTATGAGTGCCAAGATACCTTCAGGGCCACAGAGAACATTGGAGTGGTTGACTCTTGCCTTATCTGCTTTATTTGCTATGGCTACCATTTTGGGTTGGTAGAGTTTGATCTGCGCATTAAGCAGATCAATATTATTCCCTGCAACCAGTGCTTCTATAGTGATATTATATTGTTTTGCAATGATGAGAGTATTGACTCCGATGGAGCCAGTGGAACCTAAAAGGACTATACTTGACATAGATTAAATTAAGGCACGTAACGCAATAACCATCATAATAGCACCAAAAAGGTAGCCGTCAATTCTATCTAGTATCCCACCATGTCCGGGAAGTAGGTCTCCAGAGTCTTTTACGCCGGCTTCACGCTTGAGATGGGATTCAAAAAGATCTCCAAAGACTGAAGAGACAGCAGTTACAAGTGTCACAACAAAGGCGATCCAAAACTCTACAACATAAAGTCCGGCAAAAGAACCGGCTATAGTTGCAAGGATGATACCGCCAAACACTCCTTCAAGTGTTTTGTTTGGTGAAGTGTCTGAAAATTTGGTTTTACCTATGGCTTTTCCTGTGAAAAATGCTCCAACATCTGTCAGCGCAACGGTAACAAGAAGCCAGAACATGGACTGTATACCAAAATCCTGGTAGAGGATGAGGAAAAAGAGTATTCCACTGACGGGGTAAAGGAAAGGAAGAAGCAGTCTTTTGTCAAAGTTGTGAAAATAGGCAAGAGAAGAGGCAAATATGACTGCCATAAAAAAGAACAGATCATCAGGATTAGGATAAAAATATGCAACGATCCATAAAAGAACAGCCCATACGTACATAGAAGGTCCGGTGAGCTTGAAAAGCTTCATAGCCTCATAGAAAGCAAAGATATAAATGACACCTAAAAATGCCCACATGACAAAAAAGTTATCGATCCAGCCTATAAATCCAACTAAAGCAAGTAAACCAATACCTGTTAACCAACGCTCTTGATGATCTGTAAAAAATTTAGTCATACTTTTTCCTAATTTGTTATGGGAATGATTATACCATCCCTTGGGTTAGAAGTGGCTATATCCGTATTTCAACGCCTTCTTTTGTAACACGGATGGTATCATATTTATTATAGAGCACGTTAGAGCCTTCCTGTACTTTTACAAATTTTCTTTTGGTGTAGTCTACTTCATAATCACCCGGGTTTTTGACTGAAAAATCTACGCAGAGTTTAGCTGCAGCCTGGATGACGGAATCGGGTAGATTTTGTTTGTCTGTTCTAATGATGACATGAGAAGAGGGTACATCTCTTATGTGCATCCAAAGGTCATTTGCTTTGGCGATCTCTAAAAGTTTCTGGTTTTCATTGGAGTTTCGTCCTACCAATACTTTGTAGTCTTCGATCCAAAAGAGTTCACCTTCTCGAAGTTTCTCTTTTTTACGTTGAGATTTGGCACGTTTAGGGACAAGAAGTTCAAGTTCATAGGGTTCTTTTGCCTGTTCCAATGCATAATATATATTGTCATAAAAGTCTTTTTTACTCTGTAGGTTTTCTTCTTCTATATGCACATTTTTTGCTTTACTTTTAGCGCGTTTTGCAAGATTGAAAAAATGGTCAGAGATACGGTTTACTTTTACATTTTTAGGCAGTTTTATTGTTATTTCCATGCCCTCGAAGTCAAAAGTTTTTAATTTTGTATCATAAGGTTTTATCTGATATAAATTTGCCAGGATGAGGTTTCCATAAGTGTTTGAGAGTTTTGCCTGTTCTTCCAAACTTTCTGCATTGGGTAACTTCTCTAAAAGTTGGCCAAGTTTTTTAGATTTCTTGGCTGTGACAGAGAGTTTCTGCTTTTTAAGTTCTAAGAGTTTTTTGGCCTGTATTTTTGTATAAGTCTCTTCCATATATATATCAATATCGGGTATCTCTTTTCTCTCTTCTGTCCGTTCAAAAGGCGGAATGGAAAGTAATTCCATCCCAGGACGAATGACACGAAAAGAGCTGTCAGCATCTATGTGACGTAAAGCTTCAATGATAACTTCATTGTTGTCTATGAGTATAGCATTGGTATTTTTCCCTGTAAATTCCAATTGGAAATAGATGATCTTGTCTTTATACGAACTTTTTGGTGCAATGGTGAAACGTAAAATACGATCATCATTTGGTACGTCTACTGATATCAGTTTACTTCCGCTCAGTAGGGAATGTAATAAAGCATCAAAAGGGGCATTATATCCTTGAATGGGTCTTTGTGAATCTGCTTTATAGACAAAACTGTGTCCTCTTGTCATATTGAAAAAATAGCTTTGAGATTTATCGAACATGATTTCAATCGTATTGTCTTCTATGCGTCTTGCGCGGGAGATAAAGGTAAATGTATTTAATCGCTTTGCGATGGCTTGCAGTTCATATAATTTCATAGTTGAGATTATAGCAAAGTTGTTCAGATGTAATGTTTAGGAATAGATAGAATTAAAGCATAATTTTTTTTCGCTATAATTCGCGTAATATTTAGATACAACTATTGTATACGCAAGGACGACCTATGGTACAGACTATGACAGAAAAGATTTTTTCAGAACACGCAGGACATGACGTTAAAGCAGGGGAGATTGTAAGAGTCGATATTGATATGATCATCGGTAATGACATTACTACCCCTATTTCTATACGTGCATTTGAAGAGAGTGGCGCAGAAAAACTGGCTAAACCTGACAGCTTCGCTTTGGTGATGGACCATTATATCCCGGCAAAAGATATTGCTTCAGCAAACCAGGCAAAAATTTCAAGAGAATTTGCATACAAGCATGACCTCAAATACTTCTTTGATGAAAAAGATATGGGGATCGAGCATGCATTGCTTCCTGAAAAAGGACTTGTTCTCCCTGGTGATGTGATCATTGGTGCAGACTCACATACCTGTACACATGGTGCATTGGGTGCATTTTCTACGGGTATGGGTTCAACAGACCTTGCTTTTGGTATGATCAGCGGAGGAAACTGGTTTAAGGTTCCTGAAACGATTAAAGTTGAATTAACAGGGAAACCAGGTGAACATATTTATGGAAAAGATATTATCTTGGAGCTTATCCGTCAGATAGGTGTAGATGGTGCGCTTTACAAAGCGATTGAGTTTACAGGTGACGCGATCCAGTATCTTGGTATGGCAGATAGATTTTCTATTGCAAATATGGTGATTGAAGCGGGTGCTAAAAACGGTATCTTTGCAGTAGATGATGTGACACTTGCTTACTTGGAAGAGAGAAAAGAAGCGAATGGCGGACTTAGGGCTGAACCTAAAATTCACTCTTCGGATGCAGAGGCCACTTACTGTCAAGTGATTACCATAGACACGGCAGTGCTTTCCCCGGTGATCGCTTATCCATTTTTACCATCAAATGGTAAACCGGTAGAACAAGCCGTAGCAGATGATCTTAAAATTGATCAGGTGATGATAGGTTCTTGTACCAACGGACGGATAGAAGACTTGCGTATCGCAGCAAAGATCATGAAAGGTCACAGAGTAGCAAGACATACACGTATGATCGTAACACCTGCCACACAGAAGATCTTGCTTCAGGCACAAAAAGAAGGTTTGATGGAAATACTTATTGAAGCAGGTGCGGTGGTTTCAAACCCAACATGTGGTGCATGTTTGGGTGGATACATGGGCATACTTGGAGATAATGAACGTTGTGTCGCAACAACAAACCGTAACTTCGTAGGCCGTATGGGTGCCCGAACTTCTGAAATTTACCTGGCAAACTCTGCTGTTGCGGCAGCATCAGCGATAGCAGGAAAGATCGTAGATCCTAGAGATGTTTAATATGAAAAATATCTTTATCCTTTTTGTATTCCTTTTTGCTACTTCCAATCTTTTTGGGGCATATCAGATTAAGATAGCAGTGTACAAAGACCATGCTAATCTTATGACTTACATTTCGAAGATATATGGGAGAAGCTATAGAAAAGATATTATCATAGAGAAAAAGAATCATTTATATTATGTGACTTCTACGCTTTATGAGAGTGAAAATGAAGTTAAAAAAGCATTAAACGCTTATAAAAAAGTGTTCCCTGATGCTTTTATCGGAGAAGTAGAGCAAAAAATCGTAGTTTCTGCTTTAGCAGAAGCACTAGGCCAAACCCCTGAACCGATAGAAAATGAACAGTCGACAGCTATTGATGCCAAAATACTAGATGCTAAAATACTCTTAGAAAACAAAACAGTCTATATTTGTAATGAAAATGGATCCGAGAAGGCTAAAAAAGAAATCATTAGACTGGATTTCAAAAAAGAGTATGTGTTATACAGTAAACTCAGTAGAAATGTACCCCCTATAGAGATACCGTATA
>QMKT01000031.1 GCA_003646505.1 Campylobacterota bacterium | reverse complement strand
GAAAGATATCATCATCAATAATGTAGTTTTCAAGCCACTCTTTATCTGTTTTATCTACGGCTAAACCACTTCTGATGTTTTCAATAAAATTGCCTGATGCAATTTTCTCCTCTATCACTTTCAACGGATATCCAAAAAATAGGGTACTTAGCAATTTGTCTGCAACTTGTAACTTTTGAGTTTCACTTAAATGATTATAATTTGCATCTGTCAACTGTGTAAGGCTGTAGTCAGAAGAGGGCATATTTTTGTAGTAAAAACCAAGACCCCTGTATTGGGATCTAGAAAAATCATCTTCTTCATTGTCTGTATTGGTTTCTGTATTTATATTATTGTCTTCTGTGTTGATCGAAGTTTGAGTATTGTTTGTAGTAGCAGTACTGCTTGTACTGCCTCCACCACCACAGTTTACCAACATCACTGTTGTTACGAGAACTGAGAACCATCTTAGTATTGTATATCGTTTAGACATGTCTATCCTTTTGTTAGAAGAAAACGTAACATAAGGAAGAGAAGAAAGGGGAGGTACCAAATAAAAGTATAATAGTAGAGTTACACAAGAATATACTCTATTTTTATGGATAATCGGTAACCTGGCGATCTTCTATTAAACAAAAGAAGACCCATGGCTTTCTGTCCCTACCTCACGATAGGTTTAGCTTTGTCGTATTAAAAGTATTTGAGGCTAGCATATAATTAATTTATATGGTTTGCTTCAATACTATTGATGAAGTATAACAGTTTAGTATTAAATTAATTTTAAGTAAGACTTATTTTTTACTATTTGTTTTTTTAAGTTCTGCTTCGATTATCGCTTTCATTTCAGGCATATGTTCCATCATTTTACTTTGACCGATCTTTGCACCAGCTGCTGCGAGTTGCGGCATGAGTTGTACGGTTTTTTGTCCCAGTGGAGTTTGGTAAAACTTATTGAGTTCATTGAGTTCTTTAGCAGTATAATTTTTGGCATAAAGTGCTGCAATATCACCACGTTGTGCTTCCCATCCCATATATTTTGTAAAAAATGCATGAATAGTAGGCTCTATTGTTTTGAGTTGTGGGTTGGACTGTATTTGCATTTGGGTGATCCTTGTGATCATCCCTTCATAACTCTCTTTCATGTTCATAGTTGCAAGCAGTGTATAGGCAGCAGAATTGGCTGCGTGAGCAGATACAGTTGCTTTTGTTGCTTCTGAAGCCTGTAGTGAAAATGGCAGAGAAAGTATCGCTGCGAGAAGTAGAGATGTAGATGTTTTTTTTAACATTGTATTCCTTTTAGATTAGTGAAATAATTATAACCTATGAGACTTAACGAGATAAGAATGCATCTACTTTTAATCTAATAATAAATACAATTGTATTCAGAGGGTTCAAAAGGAAACATATGAAAATTTTACTCATGGAAGATGATCCTGTTCTTGGGGATATTGTTTCTGGCTATCTTCAGGAATTTTATGAGGTGATACATGCCTTCGATTCAAAAGAAGCACAGAAATGTATAGATGAAAACCGTTTTGATCTGTTCATATTTGATATTAATGTACCGGGTAAAAGTGGGGTGGAACTGCTTTTAGAATTACGTAGTTTTAATGACACAACCCCTGCGATCATTGTGACTGCCTATAGTGATACCAAGTATTTAAAATCAGCGTTTGACGCAGGTGCACATGATCATATACGTAAACCTTTTGAGCTTGAAGAACTCAAATTACGTATAGAAAAAAGTAGGGTACTCTTTCACATAGAACAAGATGCTCCGGTAGTACTCTCAAAGACTTTGACATATTACCCCAATAAACATTCTGTGAGTGATGGACAGGGTGAAGTAACCTTACGTCCTAAGGAAGTGGAGATACTTAACTATTTTATAGGCCATCCCAGACGGCTTATAAGTACAGAAGAGTTGGTGCAAAATATTTGGGAATTTGACACCTTACCGAGTGATGCCACTTTACGTTCGTACATTAGAAAACTACGTGAAGTGATCGGAAGTGAGAAAATTATAACGCAAAGAGGATTGGGGTATAGATATGAATAATCTTGAGAAAAAATCTTTTTATATTGATGTAACGCTATTTGGGCAAAGCCCAAGTAGCTACTTCAGCAGTGGGCTCATGCGACTAGTCACACTTAAAAAGGGTTTATCTTATGAATAATCTTGAGAAAAAATCTTTTTACTCTTTTTTAGGACTTTATATTGTCTCTTCTCTTTTGTTTATTTCTCTGATAGGGTACTGGTATTATACAGCACAGAAAAATGCCTTGGAGAATGAAACCTACTATAAATTGCAACACATTGCAGACATGAAGGCTGGAGAGATCATCATGGCACACATGCAGGGATCAGAGTTGAAAAAGTCTTTTATACCTGACGGGATAGAACTGGCATTGATTGATGTTAACGGTATGGTCAAAGAGGGAAAACTTGTTGAGCCTTTTATGCGTAGAAAAGCGGGTTACTTTGAAGCCAGAGGATATAATATCTTTGTATCAGATGCACCTAGAGAACATTTAAATATTACCTTTGTTGTGGCGCAGTCTGAAAGCTTGTATCATGAACTTGAAGTACTGAAAGCAATGGTTTTTAAAGTGATGTTATTTGCAGCCATACTCATGGCATTGATCGCATGGGTTTTGTCTAAACTGTTTATGAAGCCTGTACGGCAAAGAGTTGTACAAATAGAACGCTTTATCAATGATGTCACCCATGAGCTTAATACTCCGATCACGGCACTTTCTATGGCAACAGATCAGGCATTGAAACAAGAGAGCTATACAGAAAAAACACTCAAGAACATCTCTATCAGCACGAAGCAGCTTTATGACATATACAGCTCTTTAGCGTATTTAAATTTTGCAGATAAAAAGGAAGCAGGGGTAGCCCTGGACATTACCGATGTCTTGCAAAAAAGTATAAGCTATTATGAACCTTTATGTGAAAGTAAACGTATTTGTATAAAATCAGATCTGGAAAAGCATATTTTTACTATACCTGAGACACAACTGAAACTTCTATTTGGAAATCTCATTGGAAATGCTATAAAGTATTCACCTGCAGGATCCACCATTATGCTTCAACTCAAAGAAGGTTTGTTTAGTATTAGAGATGAAGGTATAGGGATAGAGATCAACAAACAAAAAGAGATATTTAAGAAGTTTAAAAGAGGTACAGAGTATGCTGGTGGTTTTGGTGTGGGACTTAGTATTGTTAAAAGTATATGTGATGAATATGGGATTAAGATAGAAGTGGATTCCATACCGGGCAAGGGTACAGAATTTAGATTGCGATTTTAATTACACTTTAAATCAATGTAGTTTTGTATAAACTTTCTTACATCCGCATAGACAAAAGAGTCTTTGTAGCCTTCTACTTTTCCACCACTTGCATTGGGGTGTCCTCCGCCATTTCCAATATGCGTAGCCATTTGTGAGACATCCAGTTTGTTATTGCTTCTAAGAGAAAAGTTTCCTCTGAAGTTGACATCCATATAGAAGTCATAGTCATCATTTTCTACCATACAGGCATTTCCTATGATAGAAGCATTCCCCACGTTGTATCCTAGGATGCCTTTGTGACCTTTATATTCTATAGTAAGGCGTTGTCTGTCTGTGGTAAGCAGTTCTGTTACAAAACTGGCAACAAGATTATCTTTGGTGTTGTTTTTTTCTTGTCTGAAAAAGGCTTTTTTGATCTGGTGAAGGTCATCATCAAGTTTGATGGGTGCATTTTCATCTTCAACTCTATTTTTTGCTTCTTCGATCATGGAGAGTTTAAAGGCTCTATCCTGTGCGGGGAATAATACACGTCCTATTTCTCTAGCGCCAGATATCATGCCTAGCATCACTTTTCCATATTCGAACAGTTCATCTTCATTAACCCAGATATCGATGGCATTGATGGCTTTGACGATGGGGGCTAAATGTCTGTCTTTGTCGAAGTCGTAATGTGTTTGTAACCAGTCATAGGTGATAAGTGTTGCACAACGTGTAGTATCTAATTTGTACCAGGCAAAACGCTCTGCAGCATTTGCACCCGTGGCATGGTGATCAAGAAGTTGTAACTTTGCTCCAATGCGTATGGCTTCTTTCTCGATCCAGGAACCTTCTTTTGTAGTTAGATTCAGGTCTGTAATAAGAATGAGTCTTTCTGTTTCATCGCCATGTAGAAATTTGTCTTGTTCTATTTTGGCAACGATCTCGCCTAAACGTGCAGAGACTTCAGGACCATAGTTTGCGTTGTAAGATTCAATATTTTGGAAACATTGCTGGGAAAGGTATTGACATCCATAACCGTCAAGGTCTATGTGTGAGAGGTGGTAAATATGTTGTTGCATAGTAAAAGTGCCTTATTGTTAAATATAAGCGTATTATACTATGAAGAACTTGTAGGGTAGGTTCAATCAAACCTATGGTGAATAATAAGGCTTTGTTAAAGTATGTCGCTTAGCATAAGACCATTTAAGAAGCCATCAATTTTACTTTGAAAATTATGGAGGAAAGGTGAAATGCTACAGGTTCCAATGGTTCCATTTGGACAGGTGTTAGCGTATGATGTGCAGTCAAATACAACGGGAGATTTACCCTCTGCTGCAAAAATGATGTCATTGACAGAAATATCAGTGGTATCTTTAATCAATATGAACCCCCCGTGTGCACCTTTTCGTGATTCAAGTATGCCTTGTTTTGCTAAACTTTGTAATATCTTTGCAAGAAAACTTTTAGGGATAGAAAGCTCAGTAGCTAATTGTTCTGTACCAATAGGGCTATCAGATTTTCGTATGACGTCTAAAGAGAGTAATGCATATTCGCTTGCACGTGTAAGTAACATAGTTTAAAGCCTTATAAGTCTATTAGGACTATTTTACTCTAAGTTAGATTAAGTAAGCATGATATCTTGTTGATATACGCTATAAGCCCTAGGTAAGCTTATTATGATATTATTCCAGACTCATTTATGAGAATTAAAATACCAATCAGGAGGTCATTATGGCTTTAGATCAGGCGAAAAAAGCAGCAATTATTGCTAAATATGCTAGAGGCGAAAACGATACAGGTTCAACGGAAGTACAAGTAGCACTTATCACGGATAGAATTACTTACTTGACAGAACACCTTAAAACAAATAAGAAAGATCACTCTTCAAGACTTGGACTACTTAAATTAGTTGGTCAAAGAAGAAGACTTATGAGATATCTTAAAAACACAGATCTTGCTAGATGGAATACTATCAAAACAGATCTCGGTATCAGAAACTAGTAAACACTTTTCTCAAAATATACAAAAATCTCTTAAAACTCCTATATGTGGAGCTTTAAGAGTATTTATTCACTTTCTTAAAACCTCCCAAAAACACAAAAGACTTTAAAATACAATATTAAAAATAGCATATTAAGCTACTTGTATTTCTCTTTAATGTAGCACTTGCTTTTGTAACAATAATTTTTCTATGTCTGCAGTATTTAATGGCTTTGAATAGAAAAATCCTTGAACGATATCACAATTAAATGATTTGAGTAATTTAGCCTGTTCTTTTGTTTCAACACCTTCAGCAACCACTTTTAAGCCTAATTTCTTTGCCATCTCAATGGTCGCAGATACAATGACCTGATCACTTTCATTTGTAGATAAGTTGCTTATAAATGATTTATCTATCTTTAGTTTATCAAAATTAAAAGTCTTAATATTTGAAAGAGATGAGAACCCTGTACCATAATCATCAATAGAAAATGTATGTCCCAATTTTTGTAATCTTGTAATATTTTCTTTTACGATCACATTTTCCTGAAGTAAGGCATTTTCTGTGATTTCAAGTTCTATGTCATGGGGATCAATATTATATTGTGACAGATGGGAGTGAATTGTAAGTATAAGATTACCTTCATGTAATTCTTTTTGTGAAAGATTGATAGAAACTTCGGGAAGTTTAATCTTTGCAAGTTGCCAAAGATGGAGCTGATTACATACCATATCTAAAAGTAAATGGGTTATTTTAGGCATTAGTCCTGTCTCTTCTGCCATAGAAATAATACGAGAGATAGGAATATCACTGAGTCGTGAATGGTTACAGCGTAAGAGCACTTCTATACCGGAGAGACTCATATCTTCTAAGAAGAATAGCGGCTGATAGACAAGGGTGAAATTTGAATCATATATGGCATCTTTCAGTGTATTTAAAATGAAATAGTATTCATTGGAAATGAATGACATCTCTTCTGTGTAAAAAGCATGATTATTCCGTCCCTGTTTTTTAACCGAATACATAGCCTGGTCAGCAGCATTAATGAGTGTCTCAGGTGTTTGGCCATGTTCAGGGTAGAGTGCCACTCCCATACTGACGCTGATATGGAGTGAAAGATTACCTATTTTCTGAGGTTTTTTAAAGATAGTTTGAATTTTTTCTATGATGGTTTCAACTGCATGTTGATCATTAACATTTTCGCTTATAAGCAGAAATTCATCACCGCTTAATCTGCCAAGAACATCTTCTTTTCTGCATATAGATTTAATTTGTTTAGAGACGGAGAGTAATACTTCATCCCCTATCTGATGTCCATAATTATCATTAAATTCTTTAAAGTGGTCAATATCAATAAAGAGTAACATACCATTTCTTTTTTGTTGTTGCATAGTTGCGATAGATTGTTTTAATTGTTCAAATAAATATGCCCGGTTTGGAAGGTCTGTCAAAGTGTCATACGATGCTAAATAATCCATCTTATTGTTTACTTTGGATGTCTCTGAAATATCTGTAATCATAATGAGAATATGATTGGGTTCTTTTTGATCATCCAGTATCGTATTTATGGTCAACCAGGAAGATATTTTTTTTGAGTTGGAGGGGCTGATCTCGACTTCACCTTGCCAGTGTCCTTTGGTCATCATGGCTTTATCCATTGCATCTTTAATCTCTTGAGTGATCATAGTAGATAAATAATCAAAGTTTTTACCTATAAGTTGAGAAGAGGGTAGTCCAAGCATACGACCTATGGTATTATTTGCATGGATGATATTTCCTTCTTTGTCTTCAATGAGCATGCCCCCAGAGGCTTCCTGAAACACAGTCTCTATAAGCCGTGCATCTGCTTCTTGTTGTTTTTTTTCTGTGATATCACGTGAAATGATCATCACAGTTTCCGATTGGTCTTTTTTTGATTCTAAAGGGATAACTTTCTTTTCAAAGTATCTCACTCCCAAAGGAAGGGTAAGAGCAAACTCTCCTGATTGAAGGCTTTTTGTTTTCATAACAACTTGAATCATATGCATAAGTCTCTCACTTGACTGAGCATCAAAAACATTAGGTATAGATGTTCGTAAGAGTACTTTTTTTGGGGCGGGGAGTAAATGTTTTTTATTGTCTGCGTACACTTCGAGGAAGTTACCTTCTTTATCTACAAGGTACATTAAATCTGCCATAGCTGAGATAATAGTGTCTAAATGTCGGCTATTTCCATTTTTTTTATCTGTTTTAGAAGCCAGTGAAACAAATTTATTGAGTAGCTTATGCATATTATATCTCCCTAAGATATTTGCGTATTGAGTAAGTATAACATAAAATATTGTATGAAGATAAATTTATAAGTTTAGTCATAGTCACTAAACTACTACTTGACAAACATACACTCAATGTTGTATAATGCTTTCAAGCATGGTAATAAATGCAAAATATTTACAAAGAAGGAGATCTGTATATGAGTCAAGAAAATGAAAATCTTGAAGAGTCTCAGACTGAAGAAGTTGCAGAAGAACAAGTTGAAACAGAAGAGACTGTTGAAGTTGATCCTTTAGAAAGTGCACTAGCTGAAGCTGCAGAGTATAAAGATAAATACTTAAGAGCGCATGCTGATTTTGAAAATTCTAAAAGACGTTTGGAAAAAGATAAAATGAATGCTGTCTCTTATGCAAACGAAAGTTTTGCTAAAGATATATTGGCAGTGATGGATTCTTTTGAAAATGCATTGGCTTCTATGGAAAATAGCGTAGAAGACAGCTCGGAAGTTCTGGCAAACATGAAAGAAGGTGTGAACCTTACTTTTGAACAACTCAAAAAAATACTTGAAAAAAACAGTATTAAAGAAGTGTCATGTGAAGGTGAGTTTGACCCTGAAGTCCATCAAGCTATCATGCAAGTCGAAAGTGACGATCATGAAGTGGGTGATGTGGTTCAAGTGATGCAAAAAGGGTATACCATCAAGGATAGAATTTTACGTCCAGCGATGGTAAGTACCTGCAAATAAAAATTAATATAGATATATAAAGGAAATAATATGAGTAAAGTATTAGGAATAGATTTAGGAACAACAAACTCTGCAATGGCAGTATTTGAAAATGGCGAAGCAAAGATCATTGCAAACAAAGAGGGTAAAAATACAACACCTTCTATTGTAGCATTTACAGACAAAGGTGAGATCCTTGTAGGTGAGTCTGCAAAAAGACAAGCGATCACAAACCCGGAAAAAACTATTTATTCTATTAAGAGAATCATGGGCCTTATGATGAGTGAAGATAAGGCTAAAGAAGCACAATCGAAACTTCCTTACCACATTGTAGACCGTTCAGGTGCATGTGCGATCGAAGTAGCTGGTAAAACATATACACCTCAGGAAATCTCTGCAAAAGTACTCATCAAGATGAAAGAAGATGCAGAAGCATACCTTGGTGAGACGATCACTGACGCTGTTGTCACTGTACCGGCATACTTCAATGATGCACAAAGAAAAGCAACAAAAGAAGCAGGAACAATTGCTGGACTTAACGTACTTAGAATCATCAATGAGCCTACATCAGCAGCACTTGCTTACGGTCTTGATAAGAAAGAATCAGAGCAGATCGTTGTTTACGATCTAGGTGGTGGTACATTTGATGTTACTGCACTTGAAACGGGTGATGGCGTGGTTGAAGTTATGGCTACTGGTGGAGATGCATTCCTTGGTGGTGACGACTTTGATAACAAAATCATCGACTTTGTAGCAGACGAGTTCAAATCTGAGACAGGTATTGATGTTAAAGCAGATGTTATGGCACTACAACGTGTTAAAGATGCAGCAGAAACAGCAAAAAAAGAACTTTCATCTTCAACTGAAACAGAAATTAACCTTCCGTTTATTACTGCGGATGCAACTGGACCAAAACACTTGGTAACAAAAATTACCAGAGCGAAATTTGAATCACTTATCGGTGATCTTGTTGCTTCTACTATTAAAACAGTTCAAGGTGTACTTAAAGATGCAGGTCTTAGTACTTCCGAGATCAACGAAATTGTAATGGTTGGTGGTTCTACAAGAATTCCATTGGTTCAAGAAGAGATGAAAAAATTCTTTGGTAAAGAGCTTAATAAATCTGTAAATCCAGATGAAGTGGTTGCACTTGGTGCTGCTATTCAAGGTGGAGTACTTGCGGGTGATGTTAAAGATGTATTACTTCTTGATGTAACACCACTAAGTCTTGGTATCGAAACTTTAGGTGGAGTAACAACGAAGGTAATTGAAAAAGGAACAACGATTCCTGCTAAAAAGTCACAAACATTCTCAACAGCTGAAGATAACCAACCAGCTGTAAGCATCCATGTACTTCAAGGTGAGAGAGAGTTCTCTAAAGATAATAAATCACTTGGTATGTTCGAACTTAGAGACATCCCGGCAGCACCACGTGGTGTACCACAGATCGAAGTGACATTTGACATTGATGCCAATGGTATCCTGACAGTATCTGCTTCAGATAAAGGAACAGGTAAATCTCAAGAGATCAAGATCACTGGTTCGAGCGGACTTTCTGATGAAGAGATAGAGAAAATGGTTCAAGATGCTGAAGCAAACAAAGCTGAAGATGAGAAAAGAAAAGAAGTAGTTGAAGCTAGAAACCAGGCAGATGCATTGGTTCACCAAACAAGAAAGTCATTGACTGATCTTGGTGAAAACTTTGATGCTACAGAAAAAGAAGGTATCGAAGCAGCTATTACTGATTTAGAAGATACACTTAAAGATGATTCTGCAACAAAAGAGCAGATTGAAGAAAAAGTAAAAGTATTGACTGAAAAGTCACACAAATTAGCTGAAGCTATGTATGCTAAAGAGCAAGGCGGAGCAGATGCAGCACAAGGTGCTAAAAAAGCAGATGATGACGATGTTATCGATGCGGAAGTAGAGTAAGACTCTAGTTCCCACTTGTTCCTCCTCTCCCGAGGTGTGAAACATTAAACTCGTTCCTCCAGTCCTCTGGTGGAACGCATACGCACAGCTAAACTACCAAAACCTTTCAACCCCAATCAATCCTTGTATATCATTATAATCTCTAGCAGAGCTATATCTCCAATGGACTGCTTCATCAACATAACCTCTCTTTAGAGGATTTTCATGTATATACTTTATCTTCGATGTCATCATGGCATCTGACTGCATGAGTTTAGGTTGATATCCTTCTTCCCATATCTGATACGCTTTATCTATTTTATGAGCCTTTTTATAAAACTTAAATTGTTCTAGTAAAGTTTTGACATTTCCTTCTTTTAGTAATTTAAGTATTTGATTTGCTGTATATCTTTTAAAGGACTCCATTGTTTTAGGTAGGTCATCACTTTGTACTACCATGTGTAAATGGTTTTCTAGTATGACATAAGCGTAAATCTTTAGGTTATCTTTTTGTTGTAAGAATTTTAAACAGTCTATGATGATTTGTACACTTTCTTTTCGTGTAAATATGGGTAACCAATGCAGTATTGTACAGGTTACAAAGTGTGGATGCGTTGGTTCAAATATCTTGTATCTACTTCTTCCCACAGTATTACCTTTTTTGTAGGGAGTATAACAGTTATTGATCTATGCAGTTCATTTCATGTCAAATTGACATATTCTTTATATTGGATACCCTTGTTTCTCCGTAACCTACACTCCAGTAAAATAAACTACCAAACTCAACTCCGCCGATAGTAGGAAATAGATTTTTTCCTTATGCTACAATATTGTATATGCATTCCACCTCAGGAGAGGAGGAACGAGCAATATAACTATCAATCTAAAAGTCAAAGGGTTGTTGGACCATCACCCACATATTGGCACCTTCTTCTCCATACCCCACATCAATACGTACAGGTATTTCTTCGACCAAGGCACGCAAACTAAGACCTACATCATACTTCATATCATTTAAAAGATCAAAGTTGTAATGGTTATGGACTCTTCCCACTTCAGCAAAAGCAACGACTTGAAACCAATCTACTTTTGCGGGGACTAGATCACTGCCTTTAAATGGGTTATAGTCAAGGATAGCTCTGTATTCAGCTGTAGCATAAAAGACTGCTTTATCGGAGAATCGATTATTATCATAGCCTCTCATACGATTAAATCCGCCAAGTCTTGCTCCTTCCCAAACAGGAGGGCGATGTGACCCTATAATATTTTCGTTATCGTTCCATGAAAAAGAGTACCCTGTCCATAGACTTAGTGCCAGTACATTTTGCTTAGTAAATGAAAAAGTATCAAGAGAATAGTATTGGTTGTATTTAAATTCTAAGAAGTCCCAACTTTGTGTAGAGTCGCCTTTACCAAAATCTTTGGAGTATTGCATTTGAAAATGATATCCTCTTGAGGGATTGGTATCGAAGTCAGTATTATCATGGGTAATATGAAACCTTAAACCATTGGTACTCCAATCGGGTAGGTCTTTGATATGGTCTAACGTGTCAGTTTGGTAAAAGGTTTTGATACCTATAGATGTTTGACCCGTAACAAAAGGTTTACCTCCTCCTTTTGATCGCTTGCACACAACAAACCCATTCTCAACTTGACATAAGCCTTGAGGGTTTTCAAGTCCCGAGCCGATAGGCAGGATATATTCAAACTTCATATTTAAGAAGTTGGACTCTCCTGAGCTTAAAAATACATCATTTTTGTTTGAATTATTACTCCCGTCTAGGTAATACTTTGATTTAGGAAAATAACTTTTTAGACCATATACTGAAAAAAATGTTCGGTCTGTATAGGGTAGTTTATAGTCTGAAAAATAAAAAAATCCTCCCTTAAAACTTCTTTCTCTTTGTTCACCATCTATAATGACTTCCTGGCTCTCTCCTCTAAACACTGTGGCAACGAAGCTTGTCTGAGGTTGGAATACACCTGACATAAGGATGCTTAGTCCTCCTGCAAGCCCTGTGGTATCACTGGAAAAAGCATAAGGCAGTACGGTCCAGTCTTTTGTTTTTGTTTTTGTAATATTTTGATCGTATAGCGTATCTGCACACAAGAGATGCGAAGTAAGAAGCATAGATGCAAAAAGTGGAAAGAGCATGTGATCTTTGTAATTCATACATGAAGTATAGCTAAATATATTTTTCAAAAACATTTAGGCTATAATATATCATTAGCAAAAGGCAAGGATAAAGAATGGCAATAAAAAAGTGTAGTACCCTGGATGAAGCGAGAGCTGAAATAGATGTTGTAGATAGCGAAATCGTTGCGCTTATAGCAAAAAGAAATGATTATATAAAACAGATCGCACATTTTAAAACCAGTGTTGAGGAGGTAAAAGCCGAAGAGAGAATAGCTGATATTATTTCAAATGTAAGAGCACAGGCTATCTCACTTGATCTCTCTCCAAATCTTATCAACGATCTTTATGTTCGAATGATAGATGAAATGGTAGAAAATGAAATCTCTGAATTTAAGAATGCTCAGAGATTCTAGATTTAATCTCCCGGTGTGACCGCACTTACCGCTGATCCTGCAACATCAATAGTCGCTCCAGCCACACTGCCTGCGATAGAAATTGGGGCTGTAACAACTTGTGTGCATCCCGACATTAAAATTGAAAATACGGTTATATATAATGTTAATTTATTCATGAGAGTATTCTAACATAAACACTATGTGTACTCCTTTGCACAAAGTGTATGTTAAAATATCTTATTGATTACAAAAAAGGTTTTAGATGAAGATATTGTTGCTTGAAGATGATGTGATATTGCAGGAAATAATTGAAGAATTTCTTATAGATCAGGGCTATACCGTAGAGAGTTTTTTTGATGGTGAAAAAGCACTGGATGCCATAGGTGTGAGTACGTATGATATGTTACTGCTTGATGTCAATGTTCCCAATATAGATGGTTTTGAAATTCTTAGCTATTTACGTGAGATAGGCAATACCACACCGGCTATTTATATTACATCACTCGCAGGCATTGATAATCTTAAAAAAGGTTTTGACCTTGGTGCTGATGATTACTTGAAAAAACCTTTTGAACTCGAAGAACTGAATGCCCGCATAGAACATATAGTCAAGATCTACCGTCTGCAAGAAGAGATAGAGTTTGATGGGATGAAGTTTATTCCCAAGGCACATCAGATCTTTTTAGGAGATAAGGTTATAGAAATGAGACAGAAAGAAGCACGGGTATTAGAATATTTTATACGTAATAGCGGAAAGATCATCTCATGTGATGAGATCATCGAGAATGTATGGGATGATGAACATATTCCAACACACGCTACTATTCGTACCTATATCAAAAATTTAAGAAAAATGTTTGAAAAAGAATATTTTGACAATATTAAAGGAGAAGGTTATCGTTTTAACATCATATGAGCGTAGATCTCTTTTTAGATTTTTAGCACTTTATCTGTCATCAGTATTTGTTTTACTAGTTATTATAGGTTATCTTTTCTTTGAAAATAACCGTG
>QMKT01000030.1 GCA_003646505.1 Campylobacterota bacterium | reverse complement strand
GCAGTTCCTCTTTTGATCTTGCCGCTTTTTTTAACTTTAAAACGCTTAACAGCGCCTTTTACACTTTTCATTTTTGGCATATGCTTACTCCCTTAAAATATTTTTTCACTACAACAAAGTAGTAGAAAATGGGACGGTATTATACCCAAATTATCTAAAACATTTATTAAAGTTATTGTATGTCTCGTACGCAGCGAATATGGCGTTCATAGGTCTTGTAATTACTGTACTCGTTGCCACGTTTAAAATTCATCATCCATGCGAACTCTTCATTCGATTCATGTGCAGAAGAAGACCAGTAATATCCAGAACCACCAACATTGTTAAAGCCCTTTCTCATCCCTCCATCACGTGGTTTTAGACTAAGTATCTGCATGAGTTCTTTAATATTTGGAAGTCTCCAGTCATCATGCTCAGCCAATTGCAATTGGCTACAAAACAACATCGCTCCATCCCAGTCTTTTTGTGTATACTTTGAAGCACTGTCATCTTGCCACATAAGCCCTGTTTTACTATCAGAAAAGACATCAGATGCAAAGGACAAACTAGATCCTATAAGTATAAAAAGGATTATTCTCATCTCTTTCTCCTGTTATTTGTATATCCAAGTATACCCGGTTTGATCATTATTTAACAGCAACAAAACACCCCGTGTCCTCACAACACTTTTAATCCGAATTATGCTAAAATCTAAGCATAAAAAACAAGGGCTTCATACGTGGATAAAATCACAGAAATACTTTCACAGAAAAAGAAACTTCTCACGGAAATTTACTTTGATCTGCAACTTCATTTTGAAGAGAAGTATGGCAAAGATGCCCTTGTACTCATGGAGATAGGCACATTTTTTGAAGTATATGAAGTCAATAATGACGAGATGAAGGTTGGAAAAGCCAAAGAGATCGCAGAACTGCTTAATATACAACTCACACGTAAGAGTAAAGCCATTTTGGAAAACTCTGTTTCCAACCCTCTGCTTGCCGGTGTACCTGCCGTTTCACTTGACCGTTATCTTGCCCGTCTCATCTCTACGAAAAAATACACGATCATTGTTGTTAAACAAAAAGGCGAAATGCCAAATATTAAACGTTATGTCTCAAATATCATCTCTCCGGGTACTAACTTTGAGTACTTAAGTGAACCTTGTGAAAATAACATCGTCTCTTTACTCATAGATGAAAATGCGGGTATCTACTCTGTAGGTTACTCTGCAATCGATGTAAGCACAGGAAAGACGATTTGCAACGAGATACACTCTACACGTGATGACAAGACCTATGCACTGGATGAAGCGTTTAACCTTTTACAAACATATACTACTTCTGAAGTCATTATCACACTTGATTCTAAAGAGATAGACAAAGAGTGGCTCATTCATTACCTGGAACTTGAATCTCTGCACTACTCCATCAATACCAAACGTTTTAAGATCAACTTTCAAAATGAACTCTTCACCCGAGTCTTTAACATCAACTCTTTTCTCTCAAGTATAGAGTTTTTGGACCTTGAGCGTCATCCCTATACCACAGAATCTTTGGCGGTACTCATTGACTTTATTATAGAACATGATGAGAGTATTATTGAAAAAATGAATAAGCCACAGTTCTTAGGTAATAACCGTTATATGTACATCGGGAACAATGCTATGGAGCAACTCTCCATCATCTCCCGTGACCCTGCGGATATCACACTTCTAGATCTGATTGACAAAACCTCTACGGCTTTTGGTAAACGTCTTCTGAAAGAACGTTTACTCAATCCCATCTGTGATAAAACCTTACTTGAGAAACGCTACAACCTTACAGAATTACTTTTACCGAACATCAACCGTTTTGAGACCCACCTAAAACAGATCTATGACCTTGAACGTATCACCAGACGTATTAAACTGCGGAAACTGCACCCTGTAGAACTTACGTATATTGCGATGTCTTTGGAGGCTATTTTAAAACTTCTTGAAGATGCACAGAATAATGGATTGGAGATAGAAGAGAGTCTCTATGACGAAACTCAAGAGATGCTTACTGTATTAAATGATACGTTTGAATTGGATGTTTGTGCAAGGTTTCGTATAGAACAGATCAATGACAACCTTTTTAAAGATGGTATTTATCCTGCGATTGACACGATTGTCAAAACGCAACAAAAAGAAGTAGCAAAGATGGAAGATGTTGCCTCCCATGTAGAAGCACTTTTTTCAAAAGACAAACTCTTTTCCGGATCTACACGCTATGCTACAGTGACCTACTTGGAGAGTGAAGGTTACTTTTTAAACCTTACAAAAAATAGATTTACTCTCATAGAGAAGTCCCTAAAAGACTCTTTTGTAACCATTGATAACCAACATCACTTTTTTAAAGATTTTCACTATAAATATTTGAAAAATGCTGTTAAAGTACAAGCTCCCCTGTTTGAAGAGATCACAAGAAACTACGAAACATCCCAGGTCAAACTCATCTCTCTCGTCAAAAAACGCTATACTGAAAGTCTTGACTTGTTAGAAAACCGTTTTTCTCTGCTGCTTGATAAACTGATCATTTTCATCGCAAACATTGATGTGGCAATTTCCAATGCTAAATGCACAAAAAGAATGAATCTTTCACGTCCTATCATCGAAGAAGGTAATTTTTACGAAGCCATTGCCCTGCGTCATCCTATTATCGAATCAAACGATGAACGAGGGATCTATGTACCTAACGATGTTTTTTTAGGTACAAACAATCATACAAAGCATAACCATATCACACTCAATGCCAGTGACGGTGAAGATGTTTTAGGCACACTTCTGTATGGGATCAACTCCTCAGGAAAATCCTCTTTAATGAAAAGCATCGGTCTCTCTGTTGTCTTGGCTCAGGCGGGATTCTTTGTGCCTGCAGTAGAACTACGTTTTGGCCTGTATGACAAACTCTTTACCCGTATCGTTTCACAGGACAATCTGTACAAAGGGTTATCTACTTTTGCAGTAGAGATGATGGAGCTCAAAAATATCTTTAACCGTGCCAATGCGCGTTCTTTAGTCCTGGGAGACGAAATAAGCCAGGGGACAGAGACAGAATCAGCGCTTGCCATCGTTTCTAGCACCATATTAAAGCTTATTTCTCTCAAGTCGACCTTTATCTTTGCTACACACCTGCACCAGTTGGGAAGCATTCCTCAATTACAAAATTTGCAGCACCTCATCTTTCTGCATTTAGGCATCAAATATGATGAGAGTAATGATACACTCATTTATAACCGCGTATTACAACTTGGTATGGGTGACAGTTTGTATGGACTCGAATTTGCGAAGTCATTGCATATGGATAAAGAATTTTTAACTGTGGCACAGACCATACGTGAGAACCTTTCTCATGCACAGAGTCCTGTCAAAAAACTAAGCCAACAAAAAAGATCTAAATATCATAAAGATCTTTATATTGAAAAATGTGCTTTATGTCATGAGAGTGTTGAGGATGTACATCATATTGTTGAACAAAAAGAAGCAGATCAAGACGGGAACATAGATCATTTTCACAAAAACCATAAATATAATCTCATCCCACTGTGTAAAAAACATCATAATATGGTGCACGATGGAAAAATAAATATATCCGGTTTTGTGATGACATCTGAGGGATTAAAATTACATTATGAGATTAAAGAGTGATTAGTGATTTTGACATAGCCTGGAGGCTATGTCAAGTAAATAATTACTTCTTTAATGGAGTAACATACATGTTTATGTATCTACCCTCTTGACTTGCTTTACTTTCAAGGTTACCTACATCTTCCAACATAGGCCATACACGATTAAGTACATCTACACCCCATTCAGGATTTGCCATTTCACGTCCTCTTAAGAATACACGTAACTTTACATGTTTCCCTTTTTCTAAGAACTCTCTGGCATGTTTGACTTTGTAGTTGATATCATTTTCGGCAATTTTACAAGAAAATTTGACTTCTTTTACTTCAATCTTTTTCTGGTTCTTTCTTGCTTCTTTTTTCTTCTTTTCAAGTTCGTACTTGTGTTTACCGTAATCCATGATCTTCGCAACTGGAGGCTTTGCATCCGGAGACATAAGTACAAGGTCTAAGCCTTTATCATTTGCTATGTTCATCGCTTCTGCAAGTGAGATGATACCGAACTGTTCACCATCATCACCAAGAACTCTAAGTTCAGGGATTCTGATAGCATCATTCATAATGGTATCGTCAGCTTTTTTTCTACCTCTGTTGTTTCTATCGTTTTGTCTACTCAAATTTTACCTTCTTGAAGTTGTTGCGTTAATTTTACCATAAATTCGTCTTGTGTAAGATTATACTGCTCTTTGGCTCTTCTGTCACGAATAGCCACTGTCTTGTTAGTCACCTCTTCATCACCAACGATCACTACATACGGCACACGCTGCTTTTCTGCATTACGTACACGTTTATTGAGTGAATCATTTTTATCATAGACCTCTGCATCCATACCTTCAAGAACCAGTCTTTTCTTAAGTGCATACGCATAATCTGCATGACTCTCTGAGATAGGGACAAAGATAACCTGCACTGGAGATAAGAAGAAAGGGAATTCTCCTGCATAATGCTCAGTAAGTATGCCGATGAAACGTTCAAATGATCCCAAGATCGCTCTATGTATCATCACGGGTTGTTTACGGGTATTGTCTTCTGCTACATACTCTACTTCAAAGCGTTCAGGGAGGTTGAAGTCTACTTGTATCGTACCACACTGCCATTTACGTCCAATGGCATCTGTAATTTTAATGTCAATTTTAGGACCATAGAATGCTCCTCCACCCTCGTCTATTGTATAAGGTAAATTATTGCCGTCAAGTGCATCTTTAAGCCCTTGTGTTGCTACTTCCCATACCGCATCTTCACCGATGGCTTTTTCCGGTTTGGTAGATATCTCCATTGTATACTCAAACCCAAATAGTTTCATCACAGAATCTACAAACTCTACTACTTCAAGTACTTCTAGGGCTATTTGGTCTGGTGCACAAAAGATATGTGCATCATCCTGAGTAAATTCTCTTACACGAAAGAGTCCATGAAGCACCCCTGACTTTTCATGTCTGTGTACCACACCATATTCATAATACTTCAATGGTAGATCACGGTAACTTTTTGGTGCGTGCTTGAAGACTTGAATATGTCCCAAACAGTTCATAGGTTTGATCCCATACTCCTGCTCATCAATGGTCGTGAGATACATATTTTCACCATAACATGCATAGTGTCCAGAAGTTCTCCACATATCTGCTTTAAGGATCTCTGGACCACGTACAGGTTCATAGCCACGCGTAAGGTGTGCTTTGTGCAAGATACTCTCTAGTTTATAGCGAAGTTTAGCACCCTTTGGCATCCAGAAAGGAAGCCCAGGTCCTGCAGCATCATCAAACATAAAGAGTTCCATCTCTTTACCTATCTTTCTATGGTCACGTTTTTTTGCCTCTTCGAGCATCGTCATATGTGCTTTAAGTGATTCCTTGTCTGCAAATGCCACCCCATAAATACGTGTAAGCATTTCAGCCTTTTCATCACCGCCAAGGTATGCTCCTGCTACACGCGTGAGTTTAAAGTTATGTAAAAAACGAAGTGCCGGTACGTGAGGTCCACGACAAAGGTCTTCAAAGTCCCCTTGTTTGTAGACAGAAAGTGTATCATCTGTAATACGCATCATTACTTTTTGCTTCAAGTCATCGTTGGCAAACTTTTCTAAAGCTTCATCCTTGCTCATCTCGTACTTCTCTATCTTGTACTTTTTCTTGATGAGTTCTTTCATTTTCTTTTCGATGGCTTTTAGGTCATTTTCACCTATCTGCTCATTTACTCTAAAGTCATAGTAAAACCCTTCATCTACCACAGGACCGACAAAGAACTGTGAGTTAGGATAAAGTTCTGTGATAGCCTGGGCCATAAGGTGCGCCGTAGAGTGACGTACTATCTCTAAAGATGCCTCAGAGTTATCATACTCTATAGGCGTTGCTGTACAGTTTTCTCCTGCACTCTGTGTGTCTATAATATTCCCTTGGTCATCGATATAACCTATAAGATTTTCGCTCAAATTAGCCCTTTATGTAAACGCAACCTACAGTGTCCGCGTTAAAAATGCCCCGATTATAGCTAAAAGTTGGATAGAAAGAAATTAAGGGCGCTTCAATGTTCTTAATCGTTTAAAATTCTGATGAGTCCCATGGGTGCATATTCAGCCATAGGACCGCCTGCTTTCCATTTTTTCATGGCAAGTTTACCTCTTAAAGTATAATTGCTGACATCATCTCTTTGCCTTATCTCTTCGCAATATTTTATAAGTTCTGCAGTATATTTTTCATCATTTTTTGCAAAATTATGTAAGACATATTTGGTTTGGATAGTACGTCTGTCTTTTTCACTGAGTTGGTATGCCTGCGCCATATAATCAATGACACCCATAAAGTAACCAAATATCATGGGGTGATTGTTCTTATCGTCAAGCAAGAAAGGGTTGTTCATTTTAGGCATGGCAAGAGATGTTGCGGTAAAGATATCTAATTCTCTGTGGATAACTTCATAAGGCACAACCTCTTTCTTCTTTTTATTTAGAAAATCAAATAATCCCAAAATAAACCCTCTGTAGTAATTTTATTCCTATACTATAACATAAAAATGTCAAAATAATGTCAGTAAAACCGGGAGATTTCAATATTGTTAATGAGAAAATAATTTAGGAATTATATGATTTAGGGATAGTCTGTAATGGTGACCACAAGCAGACTCGAACTGCTGACTTTTTCCATGTCATAGAAACACTCTACCAACTGAGTTATGCGGTCAAGGGTGGAAGTATAACCAAGAGATACTTAAAAGCGAGGCGCCTTAGTCTTGGCAGACCCAGGCACTCTCTTTACAGAGTTTATCAAGATGTTCACTTGCTTCACTTTGTCCTGCTTTTAATGCTTTTTTAAGATTCTCATAGGCTTTCATTTTATCATGTCTGATGCCTTCTCCCCATGCGTAGAGCACAGCGGCATTGACCTGTGCCACACTGTCACCCATGCTTGCAGCTTTTTCAAACAACCCCAGTGCTTTTTGATGATCTTTCTCTGCACCCAACCCCTGAGCATAAAGTGCTCCCAGGTTGGTATATGCCTCTTTGAGTCCGCTTTCTACTGCTTTTTCATACCAATACTTTGCTTTTTCATAAGCATTAGGATCTTTTGTTCCTGCAGACTGATAGAGTTGCGCAAGGTTGTACTGTGCTGCAGCATTCCCCTGTTTTGCGGCCTTTCCATACCAGTTCTGCGCTTCTGTCAAATCTCGTTTTACCCCTAGTCCATTGGCATAGATAAGTCCCACATTGTATTGAGCTTTTGCATTGTCTTGTTTTGCAAGGGAGTAAAATGCATTCAGTGCTTTAATGTAGCCACCATTGTTGTAATCTTCAACTGCCTGATCAAACTCATTTGCACCTAAACTCAAAGAAGTAAAGATCACGGCCGAAAAGATCAAAACAAAACTATTTCTAAAACTCAGCATTTTCTATCTTCCTTAGTTGACTTTTAGTTTTTATCATACATTTCTCCTATTCATGTGCATACATTATATAAAGGTCTCAGCAACAAATGTCTTAGTAACTTTGCCACCAAACCTATAAACACCCTCTTCATAACTCACATAAAGTTCATCCCCGCTCCTAGGGTGTACTTTCACCTGATCAGGGACTTTTTCTTCTTTATGATTACGAATGAAACATGCTACCATTCCTGTTCCGCAAGCAAGGGTTTCATCTTCAACACCACGCTCATACGTACGCACATGCATGGTATCGCCATCAATCTTACAGATGTTGACATTACAGTTGTATTTATGACGTAAAACTCTTGCTTCTTCTATGTTGAAATTTTCTACATTGTCTCTCACAGCAACAAGATGTGGGACTCCAGAATTAATGAGCCACCATTTCTCTCCATACTCTTCTATATCATCAGAGATGATATCCGGCTCTACCATATCGCTCACCACATACAGTCCGTTGATCGTTGCACGTATCACACCTGCACCAGTAAGATACTCTGCAGCATTGTCTCGAGAGATACCTTTTTCCTGTGCAAAGTGTGCAACTGCTCTGCTTGCATTGCCACACATATCTGCCTCTGAGCCATCAGAATTGTAAAACTCCCATTCAAAATCATACTTCTTATGCGGTAAAACGACCACTAAACCATCTGCACCTACACCATTTTGTCTGTGACACAGTTTTTGTGCCAATGACGACCTGTCTGATCTTTCTTGTGCAATGATCATCACAAAATCATTACCGTTGGCTGAATACTTAGTAACTGTCATTGAGTATCTCCTCTTTTACGCGTTCACACTCTTGTTTAAGTTGCGTAAGTGTACCACTATTATCTATAACATACGTAGCCATTTTACGTTTTTCTTCCACAGAGATCTGCGTATCGATTCGATCTAATGCTTCTTGACGGCTATATCCTTCACGATTCATCAGGCGATCAAGTTGCTGCTCCGCTGTTGCATAAACCACTAAAGATTTTTTGATGGGGTAACGTCCTCCCTCGAAAAAGAGAGGAATATCTATCAAATAAGGCTTCCCCAAGTGGTCCTCCTTGAGAGAAAGTCGCTCTATCTCAGCATAGATAAGAGGGTGAAGCAAGGCTTCAAGTGCTTGACGTTTGCTCACGTCAGAAAAAACAATTGCACCTAAGTCCTTTCTGCTTACTTTCCCCTCGATTATCAATGATTCACCAAACATTTCAGCAATTTTTACAGACTGTTCTTGCAGTATTTGATGGGCGACCTTGTCTGCATCTATAGTGTGGATCCCCCAAGAAGAAAAGAGCTTCAATACGGTACTCTTTCCTGTTGAGATACTGCCTGTTAACACAACAGCATACTTAAAAGCCATACTCTTTCCTTCTACCATTTTCTAAATGATTTTAACTGCATTTCATCATAATGATAGATGTCATTTCTAAACTGTAGTTTCCCCTCATAATTCACCCATGAAGTAAGATAGATCACATCTACAGGCACACGATTCTTCAAGGCTAAGTATGCTTTCTTTCTCCCTTTCAGTATATTTTGTGATTTCTCAAAATCTACGTTGTCATTAAAAGTAGAGAAAGTTTCAAGTAATTCTCTTGGTTTCTGCAGACGGATACATCCATGGGAAAATGCTCTTTTATCCTTATTAAAAAGATGTTTGGTCGGGGTATCATGCATATAGACTGAAAACTTATTGGGGAATAAAAACTTCACTTTTCCCAAAGCATTGTGTGTCCCTGCTGTTTGGGCAAAACGGAAGGGCACATGTTTACTGTGACGGTATTTATTCCAATTTACAGAAGCAGGGTTAACCAGTGCTGCATCTTTCCCCCATCCGTCAAAAATTTCAATTCTCTGTTTTGCCATGGCATTTGAATTACGCAATAATTTTGGGATCATCTCATTTTGGATAATACTCTTAGGGATGTTCCACTGAGGGTTGAGTACGATCGTTCTGACTATATTGGAAAAAATAGGTGTTGGGTTTTTAGGTGTGCCGACAATGGTCCGAATGGTTTGTCTAAGCTCCCCGTCCTCTTCAAAATAGAGCATAAAATCCGGAATATTGATGATCACATGGCGCTTAGACTTAGGGTCATTCAGCCACTTGATACGGTCTAAATTCAAGAGCATCGTTTCAAGGCGTTCATCAACAGTTTTATTAAGCACGGAGAGAGTTACTGGTCCTACTTCTCCATCATCTGAGAGTCCATTCCGTATCTGAAAATGTTTCACTGCATCTTCCAAACACTTATCATAAACCAGGTCTTCATTACTCTCGCTACAAGAGATATAATCTCTCGTAACGCTCAAGCGTTCACGCAGAGATCGTACACCTTCTTCTCCGTTCCCCGGTTTGAGGGTTTTATTTAAGATAACTCTTCCCCAGCCACCATTTTCTTTGATCTCTCTATACTCAGCTACCTTTTTTTGTAATTCTCTGTAATGATATTTTGTCGGAGTCGCGTCTTCAAGTGCTTTGGCTAAATTACCGCCAAGTGCAGCATTCTCTGCCATCGCTATCGCATCAACCTTCGGTCTATGCAGTATCCACTCTGTACTTACACCATTTACAATAAGGTTCGATATCCTCGCTTGAAATGCTCCCCAGTTGATACTTCCCAAATATGCATAGTCCGTATAGGCTTTGTAGAGTTGAGAAATTTTAAACTCCAGATCTACTTTTTCAACAAGTTTGCCATGGTAAGCATACACATCTTCAACTTTTCCTTCCAACCGGAGGGTATCTTGATACAATCTGCCATGCTTATTGAGAGTATCATCATTTTTAATATGCGCAAACAAGGCAGAGGCTGCAGCAGAAGGCTTGGACTCTCTCATCCACACAGGAACAAAGAACAACTGTGTATACATTCTTCTTAAAAAACTCTTTTCGGGCTGTGTTTGCAAGGAGTTCATCATCACCGTTGAAGCTACGTCATGAAATACCAGGTTGGTATTGGCAGATATACTTTGGTGGAACATGAGAAGGGAGAATATCCCCATAGTCATGTATAAACGTTTTATTCTATTTTTTAGTTTTATCATCTTTCCATCTCATTGATTTTTAGTGTAGAGTATATCAAAATATTTTATGAAAATGACTTTTTCTCATGAAAGAACAAGGCTAAAAACTATAATTGGCGATCACTCTAAACTGATCATAGTTTTCCCTTCCGTTTACTTTAAAGTCTACTGAGGCATACGCTGCTATTGCAGTGATCTTGTCATTAAAGTTGTACTCTAAAATAGCATCTATCTCTCTTGATTTATAGAGTGAAGAATCATCTGCATTAAAGCTGCCGTAGGCAATCCCAAAAATGAGATCATCCACACCCAATTTTCCAAAATCATATCCGGCCCCGATCATCCATGCACTTCCGGAAGTTCCCAATGCATCAAGTGTCTGATCCTCCATCGAGGTGAAAAATGGGCCACCGCCCAGACTTAGACCCATAGCACCCGTATCTCCATTATCTTGGTTATAAGCGCACAAAACGGTTACGCCAATGTCTGCAAAGTTTGCTTCCAAAGAGATACCGTATGTCTGGGCATCCTGCTTGCCAAGCAGTGCATCCCCTGTTTCCTGACTTCCATCATACTGAAGTCCAAGTACCAAGGAGATATTTTTAGAAAGTGCATGTTCATATCCCGCTTCTGCATAGATCACATTGGCTATATCATTATAGTTGTAATACCAGAGACTCAAAGAGAGATCTTTAATGCCTTCATAAGAAGCAGAAGCATAATAAATACCGTCCATCCTATGATCTACTCCCAACGTTTTACCCACATTGACAAATTCAGAACTGTCCACAGCATTTTCCCAACCGGCCATTCTATTTATAAATCCTGCAGATAGGGTCAGATCATCAACATCTCTGTTTGTGATCCAATATGCTTCAAAATAGTTTGGTATCATTCTGAGATCATCACTGTCTGCATGTGGTGTATCTAGGGACTGTCTTCCAAGTCTTATCTCTGTATTTCCCCATTTTCCATCTAAATATGCCTGAGAGAGAAGAATAAAGCTTTTTCCCTCTACGTCAAAAAAATCACTATTTAGATTGAAATGCTCTTGGTTATTTCCGAGATTGAGCACACCATATGCTTCAGCACCAACCATCAGCCCATTCCACCTTTGCGTATACATATGAACGTGTCCAGCCAATGCATAAGCATTTGTATGTGGCGAACCGTCTCCTGAAAAGTTGATATATCCTGCTCTGAGTTGACCTTTTGTATGTTCTGAAGGATCATATCCGCTCAAGAAACTTCTTACACTTTGGACTGTTACAGGTTGTTGTATCTCTTCTTGTACAGTAGATACTTCAGATTCAGTGATTATACTTTCCAGTGGTTCACTCAATCTTTCCCCATAAATATTAGTAATCATCATCACTAAAAGAATAAAGCCTATACCACTCTTTTTCATCTTTTTATCCTATACTCTAAGAATCGATCTGTATGATCTCTATCTTCTCTGCTTCATCTGCCCGCAAAGCAATAAGTGTTGAGTCTACTTCGATCTCCATAGTTTTCCTGGCAAGAGAACAGCCTTTTACGGACAATATTTCTCCTCGCATGACCCCAAATGAAGTGAGTCTGTCTTTGAGTGCTTTATCTGCATGTATCTTTACAATCTCAGCTTTATCGCCTTTTCGTATATCTGTCAGTACCATATTAAACTCCTGTCAATAGCAGCGTAATCCGGTACGCTATAAAACTTAAGATCCATGCCGTGGCAGAGGTCATCACAAAGAGGTAGACCAGATACTTCCACCCTCCTGCTTCTTTGGCAAAAACCATAGAAGCAGCCAGACATGGCAGATAGATCATCACAAATACGATAAAGGCAATCGCAGCAGCAAAAGGTATATTTGCTTTTATCTGTGCGATCAGTCCGGCATTGCCTTCATCTACTTCATCCCCCAGTGCATACAAAACACCTAAAGTAGAAACAACCACTTCTTTTGCTGCAAGTCCTGTTTCCAGTGCCACTGCCATTCTCCAGTCAAAACCAAGCGGTGCGAAGAATGGCTCTGAGGCATGTCCAATTTTCCCTAAGTAGCTCTGTTCAAGCAGCGCAAAAGAAAGGTCATTTCCCAGTTGGGTTTTTACCTCATCTGTTGATGCCTGGGCTATCTTTGTTTCATACTGTGCTTCAAGTTCAGAGTTTTTAGGATAGTTTGAGGCAAACCAAATAAGTATAGATGCCGCCAAAATAAAGGTTCCTGCTTTTTTCATGTAAGACTTCGCCTGACCATACACTGTATGCCAGATCAATTTAAATGAAGGCATACGATATTTTGGCATTTCCATCACAAATGGTTCATCTTCACCTTTAAAGACAAACACTTTCAGTACTTTAGCCGCAAAAAGTCCTAAAAGAGCGCCTGAAATGTAGATGAGAAACAAGATATTTCCCGCCTGGTCCTCTCCAAAAAATGCCCCTGCAAAAAGCACATAGATAGGTAATCTTGCCCCACAAGACATAAAACCTATGATGAAAAGTGTGATCAGTCTGTCCTTTTCATTTTTAAGAGTACGTGCTGCCATGTAAGCAGGAACTGAGCATCCGAACCCTGTAACCAAAGGGATAAAGCTTTTCCCATGTAGACCAAATTTATGAAAAAACCCATCCAGTAAAAAAGCAACACGACTCATATACCCTGTCGTTTCAAGCAATGCTATACCCACAAAAAGAATGATGATATTGGGGAGGAACATCACGACGGCACCAACCCCTGCGATCATACCATCTGCTACCAATGAGCCTAATTCTCCCTCACCCAGTATTGCTTTAGCTTGATCCCCAAGCCATCCAAAAGTTGCATCTATGTAATCCATTGGGACTGAACCCAGTTCAAATGTAAGCTGGAACAAGCCCCACATGAAGAATAAAAAGAGAGGAATACCTAAAAATTTATTGATTAGAAGGTTATCTATCCTTTGTGTGAGATTTTTGGCTTTCATTCCAGACACAGACATTACTTCCATCTTTGCACCTTTGGCAAAGGAAAAATGTTCATCTGCAAAGATCTCATCGAGATCTTTTGTATTGGTATGCAGATAAATATGATTGAGCCCTTCTCTTATGATAGGCAGCATCTCTATCCAGATAGGTTCATCATGCATCTTTTTATAGACATCTACATTTTCCTG
>QMKT01000029.1 GCA_003646505.1 Campylobacterota bacterium | reverse complement strand
ATCGCTCATTTAGGGTCTATTTGGATGAATTTTATGCTAGAATCATGGAAAAGCTTGTTCCCTGGAAAAAATCTTAGTTTTTAGGATTTTTTAGATGCGGAGACTGTGTTTTTGCACAGTCTCGCAACGTGGGAACCAGTAGAAACACAAAAAATTAGACCTTACACTTCTTAGCAATAAAATCAATCTGCTCATCAAGCGTAAGATTCTCAACATCTACAACCACATCAGCCAATTTTCTATACGCTTTTTCTCGTTCATTATAAAGCTTCTTCGCCACTTTCTCCTGAGAAAAAAGTGGGCGTTTTGCAAGTTTATTTTCAGCATTTTTTGCTGTTTTCAAACGATTATGTATCCATTCAAAGGAAGCATCAAGCAGTACCACTGTTCCCAGTTTTTTTAAGTTATTTACCTTATAAAAGCCCCCACCACAGGAGATAAAGGTACCTTGAACACATTTTTCTATCCAGTCTGCAGTTGCCTGTTCCTGTGCTCTAAAGTATGCTTCACCCTGTTTGGCAAAGATCTTTTTAACTTCTTTGTTTTCTTTGGACTCAATGAGGTCATCTGTATCCATGTTATAGACATTGAATTTTTTGGAAAAAGCGCGTGCAGTGGTACCTTTACCTACGCCCATAAAACCAATAAGGATAATATTTTTTTTCAAAGTTCAAACCATATTGTATCGGTCAATGATCTTTTTAAGACGTTTGCGTAGGTTCTTCAATGCCCCTATTGCATTCTCACCATCAGCCATAAGTGATTCAAACTCATCAAATTGGATCTTCGCTACCCAACCGATCTTTGTATGTCTTTTGATCCCGACAAAACGTACTTCGCCATAATGTTCTTTCGCCATTTTGTAAATACGGTCTATTCTTTCATCCAACGTTTTTGTTTCTTGGCGCATTCTTGTCCTTTTTTATTAAAGTTTCTCCTTGAAAGATAGTAAAGCTACCTTTCAATACCTCTCACTTATAGTAAGAATAAATATATTTTGGCATAATTATAACATAGCAAGAGAGAAAATCTATTACAAAAGGATTGCACCATGGGAAATATACTCATTACAGGGGTAAGTTCAGGTCTAGGAGAAGCTTTGGTTGATGCCTATCTTCAAAACGGTGATACTGTGTATGCTATTGGTCAAACACTTCCACCAAAATTTGATCACCACCCCCATTTTTTCTTTTTTCCTTATGATCTGGGTGAGACATTTATACTGCAGGCTACGCTCAAAGAGTTCCTAAATCAGCGTTCTTTTGAAATCGTTATACTCAATGCCGGAGTACTGGGAGAGATACAAACCCTCTCTGACACAGACCTTTCAAATATTCAGAAGGTAATGGATGTCAATGTTTGGGCAAATAAAGAACTCATAGATACCTTGCATGCATATGCTTTTGTCAAACAAATTGTAGGTATCAGTTCGGGTGCGGCAGTCAATGGGTCAAAAGGATGGGGCGCGTATTCTCTTTCGAAATCCACACTCAATATGTTACTCAAAATCTATGCAAAAGAGTTACCCGAGATCCATTTCACCGCACTTGCCCCCGGGATCGTTAAAACGACTATGACAGATCATATCATCAATGATGTAGACGATCAGGTCTTTCCTTCTGCTAAAACGTTAAAAGAAAGCTATATCCAAACCCCTTCTGAAGCTGCAAAAAACCTCATCTCACTTTTTCCAAAGTTATTGGCATACGAAAGCGGAAGTTTTCTTGATGTAAGAACAATGGAATAAAACTCATAATCTGACAAAAATATGACAAAATACTGCTAAAATTCTTACTCAAAATAATTTATAGGGGTACAAATGAAAAAACTACTACTAATAGGGGCATTAATAAGTGGCTCTTTATTAGGGTTAAACGGTTGTGGTGGTGGAGGTGGAGGTACATCTTCTGATCCCGTGACCGTAACCCCTCCTGTAATTTCCGAATCTTCTGATAAAGCTGCTCCAACAATTACTCTGAATGGAGAAACTGAAATCACTATTGAGCAAAATAGTCCATATGTTGAGCTCGGTGCAACTTCTTTCGATGATTTTGATGGCAACATTTCTGTCAGCATTTCAGGAGAAGTAATAACAAGTGTTCCTGATGTGTATCTGGTTAAGTATTCTGCGACGGACTTGTCTGGGAATGTTGGAAGTGCAGAGAGGATTGTTACAGTTACCGTTCCTTCTGATCAGAACACTACAAAAATTGATGTCCTGGCTATCTATAGTGCTGGCGTGGATACTTTGTATGCAGGTGATGTAGAGACAAGACTTTCTCATCTTTTTGCAGTAAGCAACATGATCAGCACAGAGAGCAGAGCAGGAATGGAAATAGTTCTTGTTGGTGCTCAAGAGTACGCTCCGCTTAATGATTCAAGTAGTAGTTCTGATGTGCTTATTCAAGTGACAAACGATACAAATGTGACCCAAATGCGGGATGCTATTTCGGCAGATGAAGTTTTTATTTACCGTCCTTATGCAAATGATGGTATGTGTGGGCTGGCGTGGATCAACACGCCTCTTGATAAAGCTTATGCTGTAGCTCATATCACAGTAGACTGTTCTTCCGAGACTACGGCTCATGAGTTTGGACATAATCTAGGGATAGACCATTCACATGGTCAGGGTTCAATTGGAGGGATCTACCCTTACTCCTACGGACATGCAGTAGACGACTTATTTGGAACTGTGATGACCTATGCTGACCTGTTCAATGCTGAATATTTACTGGTGTACTCCAACCCTGCGCTAGATTGCAAGGGTGAGGCTTGCGGGATTGAGGAAAGTTATGAGGGTGAGGCAGATGCAGTCAAGACCATTTCTCAAACCAAATTAAGTATTTCTGGGTTTAACTAATGAATAAAAGATATATCCCTATTGGATCTTTTGTTCTTTTGATAGGGATTGCTCTGTGGATTACTTCAGTGGAGACAGAAAGCAAAAGCAATAAGGCTGAAGCAAAAGACACAACACACGCTTCTCTCCCCTCACCTAAACAGGTTATCCGAACAAAAGACACATCAGCGCCAAAAGTCTCTAAGTCTTCTGCAGGTTCAAAAAAAGTGGTTTATATTAAAGAAAAAAGAGTTTTTGATAATGCATTTGAACCCATCGATATTGCAGAATTGAGAACATCCTACCCTCCAATGAAAGGCGTTGAACCTATATCTGCATTCAAACTTAAACAAAATACAATTAAGGATCTTTACAATGGGGACACATTGGCTCTTCCTGAAATAAATGGCTATGACTATAGTCTAACAATAGAAAAAAGAGTTTTAAATACAAATGGCAGCGTAACGCTTGAAGCTTCTCTCGAAGGAGAAGACAAAACCCATCTATCCATTCTTACAGAAGGAGATAAAACCTCTTTCATTACACTTTCTACGAGTGAAGGGATTTTTGAGATTCAAACACTTAATGGCAAAGGCTATGTTTATTCTTCTACAGACATCAAAAATGCAAGAATAGATTATTCTAAAACGGATACTCTTATACCGCATCAAAAACACTAGAAACAAGATCCATCATATTTTGATCTTCATCCACTCGCCTTTTTGGAAGGTTCGCCATAACCATATTGCTTTGACAAAAGTGTCTGAGATCATCGCGATATATACCAGAAAAATAGACTCAAAATACCAACTTAATGCAAAGGCTGGAAGGATACGTACAAACCACAATGAAATAAGGTTTATTCTCAATGTTCTTTTCGTATCCCCTGCCCCTCTCAATGCCCCTGAAAGTACAAAATTAAAAGCCAGAGGGATTTGTGAAACCCCCACAATACGCAAATAGAGACTAGCCTCTTCAATAGTCTGTGCATCATCAGTAAATAACCATACTATTTTCTCTGGTACAAATATCATAAAAAATGAAAGAAAAAACATAAAACCGACGGTGTATTTAAGGACAAGCAGAACATCTTCTTTGGATTGTTCAGGTTTTTTAGCCCCCAACCCCTGTCCCATGAGTGCCATGGCCGCGATAGTAAACCCAATACCAGGCATAAATGCCAATCCCTCTACACGAAGTCCTATCTGATAACCGGCTAAAACTTCTGTGCCATAATGCGCAATGATCACCGTAAAAAGCATAAATGATGAAAAAGTAAGCATACGCTCAAATGAGGCGGGAATACCCACTTTAAGTGCGCGTGTTAAAAGTGTTTTTGAATAATGCCACTTAGCCATATAAAACATCTTTCCTTTGACATAAAGCCATAGATAAACCAATGTTTCTAAGATATTTACGATTACTGTCCCAAGAGCGGCACCTTCAACACCCATTTCAGGAAAACCAAAATGACCAAAAATAAACAAATAATTTAAAAATACATTCAGAAAGATAGAGCCTATTTTTACATACATTGGGGTCTTTGTATCACCTGAGGCATTGAATGCCGTTACAAACACAAGTTTTACAAAAACAAAAGGGAGCATCCATGTGAGCATTTGTACATAATCTTCACCTAAAATGATCACTTCTTGCACTGTGCCGAACCACACATAGACATTCGAGGCGAGAACATACCATAACAACATCATCGGCATAGAGAGAAAAAAAGCAAAACGAAGCAATGTTGAGAGTCCTGTTGAGGCACGGTTCATTCTACCCGCACCCACAAAGCGTGAAAGTAATGCAGAGGTTCCCACATGAAGCAGTGTCAAAATAGCAAATACAAAGGTGAGTGACTGTAAACCAAGCCCTACAGCCGCCACTGCAAAAGCAGAGATACGCCCTACCATAATGAGATCAGTTATCACTTGAAGCATATCTAGCAGCGAGTTAATTGCAGCAGGAATGGAAAGCTTTAAAACTTTTTGGTGTTTAGCCGGGAATAATCTTAAGATAAGTTTATCCTACCAACTGGGCAATATACACATACAAAAGGACAACAGTTAATGAAGCTGTAGCCATCATCCATGTTACTGCGATTAACATTTTACCGGCATTGAACATTTGTCTATATTTGTAAAGTAATACAGGAAAGACCACTAACGCCACAAACACAGGAAAATACATCATAGAACTCAATGCGTACTCTTTTATGGCAAATTGTACGGCTACAAATGAAGTATAGATAATAATGTAAACCATGGCAAGCACGATCATCTGTGCGATCATAAAAAATACTTTTGCAGCTGCCTTATTTTTCTTATCGTTATAATATTCCATGATCATTGTCCTTTATTTGGCAAGAGTACTGTGCGTATGGCTTCAACCAGAGCCCCTTTTTCCAAGTTTCGTATCTTTTCATCATACAGGTCAAAACTCAGTCCTGTTTTTGAGATCTCTTTTTGTAAAATGACTTTTCCTCCGTCAAGTTCAGAACTGACATAATGAATACTGACGCCACCATTGGGAAACCTGTCTTCATAACTTTTTTCAATGGCATTTAAGCCTTTATGTCTAGGCAAAAGAGAAGGGTGGAGGTTAATACTTGTAATCTCCTCTGTAAACACCGGTGTCAAAATACGCATGAACCCTGCAAGTATTGTCAAGTCTGCATTATATACTTTTAAGCGCTCTACTACCGCTGTGTCGAAGGATTCTCTACTCTTGTACATCTTTGAATCTATAATTTCAAGGGGGATGGATGCTGATTTGGCTACTTCTATACCCTTTGCACTTGGGTTATTTGTCAATGCAACGACAACTTCGAACTCTTTAAAGTGCAAAGTCTTGACAATATGGGCAAAGTTAGAACCTTTACCACTAAATAAAACCGCTATTTTCTTCATAATCGCATTGTATCCAATGCTCGGTTATATCAACCCATAACTGCAAAAACTATTAGGACGATAGTGTCCGTCACTTATGCGTCCATTTCTAATAACGCTATTTCCTGAATAATATCAGTAGGCAGCATCGCATAGGATGCCCCTTTATAATTATTGGCAGCCATGACCAATGCCAAGGAAGCCTGTATCGCCGCATCTATTCCTGTGTATCCTTGTGCCAATAAAGATACGATGAGACCAGAAAGGACATCACCACTCCCTCCCTTACTCAATTTAGAGCACCCCAAAGGATTAATGTACAGTCGTTCTTCTTGCATAATGAGCGTATTTGCCCCTTTGAGCATGAGTGTGACATGAGGATACCTGGCATTAAACATTCGCATCATTTCAAAACGTTTAGACTGCACTTCCGTAACAGTGAGTTGCTTACCTGTCAGTATTTTCCACATGATCACAAACTCCTTGGGATGTGGAGTGATCACAATTTCTCTCTCTTTTTGACTAAGCACAGATAATATCTCCTCACTCAAGAAACTGTCAGCATCCAACACTATGGGTAAGTGACTTTGTACGACATATTTTTGTAAAAATTCACTCTCAAAATGCCCTCCCAGTCCCATACCAATAGCTAAAGCCGAAGCATTATCTGGAACCACAGTTGAATGCATGAGATAAGGAGGCGGTGTGATCTTCTCATGGACGACCAGTGTTGTAAGTCCTGCACCAAATGAGGCTGAAGCCATCCCAGAGATGATTCCTGCACCCTCTTTTTCTCCACACAACACAGCCGCATGTCCAAAATTTCCTTTGTGACTGTTTTGTCTTGTACGTAAGGGGAGTTTCATATCACTCTCTTCAAGTGCAAAAACCTGGCTCTGTCCTCCATAGAAGAGGGAGCTCACTCCCAGGTCTACGCATTTTATCTTACCTACGGCATCTTTATTTTCATCCAAGTAGAGTGCTTCCGTCCGTGCACCCATTGACAATGTCACATCTGCCATAAAAGCCACAGGCATCAAACCATGCATGCCTGCTCCCGTAGGCATATCACAAGCAACTTTATGTCCTTTAAAACTGTTTAGCTGATGAATAATATGTTTTGTTTCCTCATTTAATGGCTTATTGAGTCCTGCACCGAACAGTGCATCAACAACAACATTTGCATCTGCATCTGTACCGGAAAGCACGTCTGTGACTTTAATGCCCAAACGTGTCGCGCGCATCAACTGAAGCTGTGCCATGTCAGACTTTATACCAAAAGGCATACAGAGTTTCACTTCATAATCCCCATGAAGCTGTCTTGCCAAAACAATACCATCTGCTCCGTTGTTCCCTTTCCCTGCAACAATAAGAACAGAAGCATCCTTCATAAAATGCTGCCGTATATAATTGGCTAGTCCTGAAGCTGCATGCTCCATAAGGATATCTTCTGTTAAACCATACGCGTCATAACACTTTTTATCTAACGCATAACACTCTGAAAATACTTTTTGCATAGTAACCCCTTCTGCTTTCTCAATTTTATCACAAATTAAAAAACTTTCGATATAATCCGATTCATATTTATCTATTTTGGACTAAACCTCCAAGAAATTTTGATAAGGAAGGGGGTGCTTTTCGATGCCAGGAATTATTTTAACACAACGTGACTCTTTTGATGACGCTTATAGAAAATTCAAGAGACAATGTGACAGAAACCTTATCGTGACAGAAGCTAGAGCTAGACAAAATCACGAAACAGAGACTGAAAAGAGAAAAAAAGAAAAGATTGCTACTCGCAAGAAAATCCTTAAAAAACTCTTCATGCTCAGAAGATACGAGTCTAGACTGTAATCAGTTTACCCTCACCTTTCCAACTCTTGGGAGTTGGAAAACTTACACACAACAAATACTCAAATTTACATTTTATTTACTAGAATTTCTCTTAACTCATTACACCTTATCTAACTTTTCGCTAAAATAATACCAATTATTTTTCCAAAGGTTACCCCTATGACATTTACAACAACCCTACAAAAAGACTCCATCAAGATTATGCTCCTTGGTTCTGGTGAACTTGGTAAAGAAGTGGCTATTGAAGCACAAAGACTTGGTATTGAGGTCATCGCGGTAGACAAATATGAAAATGCCCCTGCCCATCTTGTTGCAAACCGTTCGTATGCTATAGATATGCAAGATGAAGCAGCCGTACTTGAAGTCATAGAAAAAGAGAAACCTACTTATGTGTTACCTGAAGTAGAAGCTATCTCTATCTCTGCACTTATAGAAGCTGAAAAACGTGGTTTTCATGTCATCCCAAATGCAGAAGCGGTCAATAAAACAATGCACCGTAAAAATATCCGTGTATTTGCTGCAGAAGAGTTAGGACTTAAAACATCTGGCTACGAATTTGTTACAACATTAGATGGACTAAAAGCTGCTGGTGAGCGTATCGGCTTTCCTTGTGTCATTAAGCCAGTTATGTCAAGTTCCGGTCATGGTCAGAGCATCGCAAGAACAGTTGATGACATAGCAAAGTCATGGGAGATCGCTAAAGAAGCCAGAGGTGATGCATCTGAGCTTATAGTAGAAGAGTTTGTTCCTTTTGACTATGAGATCACTCTGCTTACTGTACGTAATGAAACCGGGACTATCTTCTGTGATGCCATCGGACATGATCAAAAAGATGGTGACTTCATTCTCTCTTGGCAGCCTATGACCATGAGTGATGCCGCACTGCAAAAAGCAAAAGATATCGCCAAAGCAGTCACAGATGGTCTTGGTGGTCGTGGTATCTTCGGTGTAGAATTCTTTGTAAAAGGAGAGGAAGTATACTTTTCAGAGCTTAGTCCCCGTCCACATGACACAGGCATGGTCACACTTATCACACAAAGCCAAAGCCAATTTGCACTGCATGTAAGAGCAGTGCTCGGTTTGCCGCTTGACTACACAACATATGGAAGCGGTGCCTGTGGTGCTTACAAAGCCAAAAATGAGAGTCATACTCCGGTACTTGAAGTACCAGACTCTGCTTTTACCAAAGATTCTTTTGTAAGAGTTTTTGGTAAACCAGAAAGCCATGTAGGACGTCGTATGGCAGTGAGTCTTGTGCTTGATGAAGTAGAAGCTGCAAAAACACGCGCTACTCAGATCGTAGAACAGATCAAAGATAAATAAGGAAGGTCACACTATGCGTTTTTTTGCCAGAGTTTTTTTACCCTTTTTACTGCTTGGATATATAGCCGTAGAGACCTATCTAAAATTACAAAACACTTCCTTATGCGGCGAAGTAGGTTGTAAACTTGCAGGTGAGCTTTTAAAGTTTGACAGTATCTATCTTCACTACTTTGGATTGGCCTCTGTGTTTGCACTTGTCATTTTGGGGGCACGTTCTATCAAAAGTAAAGTTTATGAAACACTCTATTTGATGGTACTATACGCTGCTATTGTCTTTGAAACAACTATCCTTGGATACCAGTTTCTTGCAAATCCTGAGCCATGTATCTTCTGTTTAGGTATTTTTTCTTCTTTATTGATTATTGCACTCTTTAGTCATTTAAAAAACTTTTTTGTTGTTTTGTCTTCTGTATTAGCTATTTATATTGCACTTAATACCCTCACTATCCCTAAAAACAAATCCTATGTCACAACTCCAGGTAATTACCTTATACAATCAGAGACTTGTCCTCACTGTATAAAAGTAAAAGCCTATTTTAAAGACAATAACATCAACTATACCCCTATATCTACCAAAGAAGTTAATGCAAGAGGCTTCTTGAAATTTGTTGATATTAATAGTATCCCAGTACTTATCATGAAAGAAAAATCAGGTACTACACTCCTCTCGGGAGACAAAAACATCATCGCATACTTTGAAAATCAAACGCAAGCCAATTCTGATGAACCTGCAGATACAGAAGTAACAGCATCAAGCAATACAATGGAATTGTCTACAGATTTTTTAAGTGCCGGAGGTGCAGATGACGGCTGTGCCCTTACCATCATCGAGACACCTTCTTGTGCCGATGAGAATACAACATCTCAACAATAAGGATAAAGAAATGAGAAAGCTTTCACTAAAAGGAAGAACCTACCCTACAGACCTCAACCCGGGAGGCACTGCTTTTGGTGGTTGGGTGATGTCTAAAATGGATAAAGCGGCAAGTATCGCAGTGGATGACATTATCAGGTCTTCAGCCGTGACTGTAACCGTTTCAAGGATCAACTTTCTGAAACCCATTCATAATGGTGATATTTTCACGATCTATACTGAAATTACTGCCATAGGGACTTCTTCTATCACGATCTATGTCTCTGTTGAAGTACAAGACCTTAATACGAACAAGTCCCATGAAGTCACTTCTGCCGAATTCAAATTTGTTGCCATAGACACAAATGGTAAACCTGTGAATGTCCGCTCTGTTTTACATGATGACATCGATGAAGACACAAAGATCCTACTACAATAAAGGAACCCCTATGAAAGTTGTAATACTTGATGCCAAGACACTTGGCAGTGACTTAGACCTTAGCATCTTGAATACCTTTGGAGAAGTCATTTCCTATCAGACGACTTCGGCAGAGGAAACACTTGAACGCATACAAATTGCCGATATTATTATTAGCAATAAAGTTGTTATTACTGCAAATATAATGTCTCAGACACCCAAACTAAAACTCATCTGTATCGCAGCAACAGGCATGAACAATGTAGATCTGGATGCAGCAAAGTTTCAAAATATTGAAGTCAAAAATGTCTCAGGCTATTCCACGAAATCCGTTGTGCAACACACCTTTTCTATGGCACTGTACCTACTGGAAAAAATGGCCTATTATGATGCATGCGTAAAAAATGCTACCTGGACAAACTCAGGACTTTTTACAGATATCAGCCATCCTTTTTACGAAATATCAGGTAAAAAATGGGGGATCATAGGATTTGGTACCATAGGACAGGGGGTAGCTAAAGTTGCGACTGCTTTTGGCGCAGAAGTCTCTTATTATTCTACCAGTGGAAAAAACCTTAACCATGCCTACCCGCATCAAAGCTTAGAGTTTATCCTCAAAGACTGTGACATTATTTCCATCCATGCACCACTGAATGACGATACCTATAACCTCATCAATGAAAATAACCTGCCTTACATGAAAGAGGATGCCATTCTTTTAAATTTGGGACGTGGAGGCATAGTCAATGAAATAGACTTGGCATTTGAACTTGACAGACGTACCCTGTATGCTGGGTTAGATGTACTGGAACAAGAACCGCTTACGCTAAACAATAGACTCAATGAAGTCAAATATAAAGAACGACTGCTAATCACACCACATATCGCCTGGACGAGTATAGAAGCAAGAAAAAAACTTCTTGAAGGTATTGTTGACAATATTAAAGTATTTATGGAGAAAGTATGATAGATATCCTGATTATCGGAAGCGGCGGTGCGGGGCTTACTGCTGCACTTGCAGCAAAAGATACTGAAGCTTCTGTCACGGTAGTAGGTAAAACCTATCCCACCAACTCTCAAACGTCTATGGCACAAGGGGGGATGAATGCAGCGCTTGGAAATGTGGGTAAAGACCAGGTCTCTTCTCACATTGCAGACACTATTAAGTCTGCACGAGGACTATGTGATGAGAAGATGGTACAGAAAATGTGCAGTGATGCACCACAAAGCATACAATGGCTTGAAAGTATCGGTGTCCCTTTTTCACGTCTGGACAATGGTAGATCAGGGAAAGATACTATCGCCCAAAGACAAATGGGTGGAGCTTCTGCCAAACGTGCCTGTTATGCGCAAGACTACACCGGGCTCAAAATACTCCACACCCTTTATGATACTTGTCTTAAAAACAATATAGACTTTTTGGATGAACATTATTTACTGAACCTTATCATCCAAGACAAGATGGTTACAGGAGCTACATTCCTTGACATTCGTACAGGAGAAGTCAAACAGGTCAATGCAAAATCTGTCATCATCGCTACAGGTGGATATGGCAGCCTCTATCATGGCTATACAACCAATGCTTACGGCTCAACAGGTGACGGTGTGGCTGCTGTTCTTCGTGCGGGTGGTGCAGTATCGGACATGGAATTTGTTCAGTTTCACCCTACCGCACTTAAAGGCTCGAGTATACTCATCTCCGAGAGCGCCCGAGGAGAGGGCGGCTATCTAGTCAATACAAAAGGTGAAAGGTTCGTGGATGAACTGAAGCCAAGAGATGTTGTCGCACGTGCTATTTTTACAGAATTCCAAAAGGGGCAAGAAGTTTTTTTAGATGTACGGCATTTAGGAGAAGAGAAACTCATGGAACTCCTTCCTCAGGAAGTGGAACTTTGTAAACTACATGAACATGTAGACCCCGCTACTGAACTCATACCTATCAAACCTGTAGCACACTATTCAATGGGCGGAATAGATGTAGATAATACGTTAGAAGTGAATGGTATCAAAGGATGTTTTGCTGTAGGAGAATGCTCCAATGCCAAAGTGCATGGTGCTAACCGTCTAGGGGGAAACTCATTGCTTGAGATCACAGCCTTTGGTAAGGTTGCAGGAGAAAATGCCAGCAATCACGCAAAAAGCATCGTACCTCACGAGACAAACAATCATCAACTTCAGCAAGATAAACACTATTTAGAGAATCTCTATGCTAAAGATCACACTATTAATTTCTACGAAAAAAGAGAAAGTCTAGGAAAGATCTTTTATGAAAAAGTAGGTATCGTAAGAGACAATGCTCAACTTTTAGAAGCAATGGAAACACTTAATGTGATAGGAGCGTCACATAGAGATATGGGACCTGCCGATAAAAGTCCTACCAACAACACTAACCTCATAGACTTCCTAGAGTTCTCTAACGTACTACAATTAGCCCCTACCATCATCTCCGCAGCACTCACACGTGATGAAAGCCGTGGAGCACACTTCAAGATAGGTTTTGAGTCACTAGATGACGAGAAGTTTAAAATGCACATCGTTTCTCACTTAGATAAGGACATAGAATGAATACATCCATTTATATCCCTGTAGGGGTCGAGCCCTGTCTCGACCCACGGGCAGACACAGGGGTCTGCCCCTACGCTGCGTGCAACAAGGATTTTACCTCATGCAAATAAATATTTTACGCTCTAATACAAATACGCAACAAACATACTCACTTCCCAACAAAGAAATAACACTGCTTAATGCACTCACCCACATCAAAGCTACGCAAGATGCAACACTTACGTTCACAGCTGGTTGTCGTGCTTCCGTATGTGGTACCTGTGCTGTCAGAGTCAATGGGAGAGAAGAGTTAGCTTGTGCATACAAGGTAAAAGATGGTGATGTGGTGGAACCTCTAAACTACCATCCCATACTTCGCGACCTCAAAGTGGACAAAAACAAAGCTAAAGAAACTTTGCTAAAAAGTACCGCATGGTTGCAAAGTTTTGAAGAGGCTTCACTCACACATAAAGATGAAAAACAGACAGAAAAACAGACAGACTGTATACTCTGTGACTCATGCTACTCTGCCTGTCCAGTCTATGCAGTAAACCCAGAATTCCTGGGGCCTTTTGCGCTCACACGAGCCTATCGGTATAGTACAGACAAGCGTGAGGACGATGCAAAAACGATCATTGATACTATTCAAAGCAATGGAGTATGGGACTGTACCTTATGTGGAGAATGCACCATGGTATGTCCTAAAGGCATAGACCCGAAAATGGACATCACAATGTTAAGAGGGGTCTCTGTGCAAGAAGGATACACAGATCCTACTTTTGCAACACAGAGTTTTGGGACACCTGATTTTGGGTTTGACCCGAATGCTGGGTTTTAATCAAATAATATAGGGAACCTCAAACAATGGGTTTTACAGCAGTAGGACTACTGACGCTTTGTAAAATTAAAAGCCAAGTCCTCATCAAAATAATATCTGAAATGTTTCCCCTCTTTGTCATTAATAAAGCTTTTTGCAGATAAAAAATCATCTTCCTGTGCATGGATCTGATATTTAAAATCTATGCCAGACATAGGCAATATGAGACAATCCTGATCAAAGGTATACGGTATCTCTATAGGGGGTACATTTCTACTGAGTTTACTGTATAACACATACTCTTTTTTGAAATCCAGTCTAATGATTTCTTTTTTAGCCTTCTCGGATCCATTTTCATTACAAATAT
>QMKT01000028.1 GCA_003646505.1 Campylobacterota bacterium | reverse complement strand
TTACCGCCTTTACCCTTGCACACAGCATCACGCTCGTAGGTTCTTCTCTTGGCTACTTGTACCTGCCTCAAAAGCCTGTTGAAGCTATGATTGCTTTGAGTATACTGTTTTTAGCAGTAGAAATAATGCATGAGAAAAAAGGTAAGATGGGTATTACCTCACGTTACCCTTGGGTGATAGCTTTTTCTTTTGGACTTTTGCATGGTTTTGGTTTTGCCGGGGCACTTGCAGAGATTGGCTTGCCTCAAAATGCACTGAACCTTGCACTTATCTTTTTTAATGTAGGTGTTGAGTTGGGGCAACTGTTGTTTATTGCAACGGTTATGGCATTGGGATTTGTACTGGTCTCTTTAAACTTAGGTACATTGCTCGAGAAGTCAAAAACAGTTGTAGTCTATATGATTGGTGCGCTTTCGACCTTTTGGCTCATTGAGCGCTTAACTTCTTTTTAACTCTTTTTTCATTACGCTCATATTGGTGTAATTTGAACAACATGCCCCACAAACTTAGACATATTATTAAGAATTCTTCCACCTTTTCTAAATCCAAGTCCACAGGCTTCATAAGCATAGAAGACACCTGCCTGATATGATTGTCCTTGTGAATCGGTTGCTAGTTCTGTGTAGGCTTGGTACACCATTTTATGGTTGTCATAGTCACCTTCTACACTTTCTATGGCATTTGCTTCTTCATCTAAGATACTGACCGAACCGCCTTCTCTTCCAAATACTGGTTTCTTGACTTGTTTTTGTCCATCTAAGGGTTCAAAAGATGTTTCGAGTAGAAGAGGGTGACCCGGGAAGAGATCCCATAGTATTTTGAGTAATCCTTTGCTTTGGAAGAGCAGGGTGTAGGCCGGATTGAAAATGATGGCTTTTTGGTTTTTGATGATATTGGTCAGTAGCATTGCCAGATCTGATTCTTCGAGTGCAATGTCTTCCCACGGGATGAGTTTAAACCAAAGTTCATAGTTTTTATCGTTATAGCTTATGCCTTCTTCTGCAGAGAACTCTATATCATCAATGTAAGCAAACTCTGTTTGATACCCTGCCTCTGTTGCGATATGCTGAAGCAGTCTTACGGTATTTTCTTCTTCAGAGTTTCCTTTTACCGAGGTAAACAGAAAGTCCCACCCGTCATAACGTTCTTCAAAATCCGAGACATCTTCCTGAAGTGTGACCAAACGTTTAAAGTTGTCAATAAGAGCTTCATAGAGGGCATTGAATTGACTTGATTCTTCAAGACCATCTTGTTTGAGCATAGCCCATTGGAGTATGGCAGTTTCAAAAAGTGCGGTAGGGGTATCGGCATTGAACTCTAAGAGTTTAATGGGTGTCCCATCTATTCCTCCCGCTAAATCAAAACGTCCGTAAAGATGCCAGTGTACATCATTTTCCCAAGACTCTTTGATGACGTCTACAAGGTTAAAGGGTATACCTATTTCATGGAAGAGATTATTTTCTACGACATGTTCTGCTGCTTCAACCACCATGTCATACAAAGTATTTGTAGCCTCATAGTAGGCTTCTGCCTCAGCTTCCGAGAGTACGAGCAGTTCATCTGAAATATAAGATGTCTCATCACTGTCTGTATGCCAGACAAAACCAAGTGACTCTAAGTAGTCTGTATCTAGGGGAGTGGTTTTTTGTAAATTTAACATTGCTTATCCTCCAAAGAATCCGCCGGATCTACTTGAAGATTTTTTACCTCCAAAGAATCCGCCTTTTTTACTGGAAGTACTTCTTGGTTTATTAAAACTTTTTTTACTTTTAGAGTAGGTTGAAGGAGATTTATATCCTGCTTTACGGTTGTTTTGGTAGTTTTGATTTCCAAAAAGTTTGTTTCCTATCCATGCACCAAGCATAGCACCAGCCATACTTGCCATGATGGTGGAACCCAGCCCCATACCTTGACTTGCTTGTGGATTTTCCTTTGTAAGCTCTGAAGTACCATCATCTATTTTTGCTGCTTCTTCTTTGATGAGTGCATCTAGTTGAGCTTGATTCAAAAAATCTTCACTGCCATCGAGTTTTTTAAGTACGATACGTGTCTCTTCTGCAGGAAATTCATTTATAATCTTATATTTTCCCACAGCTGTCTCTTCAATGAAGACAAAAGCACCTTTTGCCTGTTGTTGTTCTTGTTGTTGCTGTGTACATCCTGTTACACCTGTGGCTAAAAGAGCACCAAGTCCAGTAGCAGCTGCTATAGTTGAAAGTTTTGTTAAATGTTTCATGCATTATTCCTAAAAAAAAATTATCTAATTTTAACTAAAAATTATTAATGACAGCGTATAGTATTTGAAGTGATTTTTAGTGGGTATATTATGGTAAAATGTTTATAAAAAGGAAAATAAGATTTAATGAAAAGTACGACGCGTTTTATATTTCTAATTCTTGGCTTATTATTCTTCCTATTCTTCATTCTCAATAGATTTGACAGCACTTTCTTTACTCAAAAAAATGTTATTGGTATTTCATTCTCCTCTGTACCACTTTCAAAAAATGATGTAGAAAAACAAAAGATGAGGATCTCAGAAACGCTTGTTGTAAAGTATGATGATAATACAAGCAGAGCCTACCCATTAAAGTATAAAGTGTTAGCAAAGATGGGTGATATCATAGGTTCTGGGAAGATCGGGCTTATGACAGATATCCATAATAAACCTATATTAAAGGGAAAAGAAGAAGATATCTCTGATATGCCTGATGGGAATTCACTGATCACTGTAGGGAATAAACATTACCTTATCACACATATGGAAGAGAGACCAGGGATGCTTTATCAGACAGAAGTAACAGTGGAAGAGGATGTATTTAAAGCGGTGGATACCAAACCGGTTGACCTTTCTGCTATGGGCGGTACGATCATTAACTGTGCCTCTTCAAAAACGATGTATGGAAGTCATCTGGGTGGAGAAGAAGATTATTCATTGAATTCCATTTTTGCAGACACGAATTCACCTTTTTATGTTGACTGTGCTTTAGATGGTACAGTGAATGATGTAGAAGGCAAAGCAGATTATTTTTGTGCGTATGTTGATGGCATGCAAAGCTATCTTGGTGATGTAAATATAGATAAGAATAATGGGTATAACGGAGACAGTTTTTCTCCATACAATTATGGATATATTGTCGAAGTGCAGCCTCAGGAAGATGGATCAACTAAAAGTTCCAAACACTATGTGACAGGTAAATATACGCCGGAACTGGCAACTATGATGCCTGATGGTAAAACAGTTTATATGTCAGATGACGGTACGGCAAAAGGCTTATGGAAGTTTGTTTCAGATGCTGAGATCACAGATTTTAAAGCAGACTGGGAGGGGACACTGTATGCAGCTAAAGTAGTGCAGACTTCTGCTCAGAATGGCGGTGCTTTTGATGTTTCCTGGATAGAACTTGGTCATGCAAAAGACAGTGAAATTGAGGCGATGATAAAGTCTAAAATGAAAATAACAGATATCTTTGATATTTTGAAACCTGATGAGAATGGAACCTGTGTTACGGGTACAAAAGTATATGAAGACTCTACGCTTGAATGTCTTACACTTAAAGTGGGTCAAGAGAAAGCCGCAGCATTCCTCGAAACAAGAAAATATGCAGCACTTAAAGGTGCAACAATAGAATTTAGAAAAGAAGAAGGTCTTAGCTATGATGCAGACAAAAATGTACTCTACATTTCAATGTCTGAAATCAAAAAGAGTATGGAAGATAATTATAAAGGTCAAGAGCCGATTAATGATATAAGACTTGAATCCAATGTTTGCGGTGCAGTGTATGAATTGGCTTTAGATAGCAGTTATAGTGGTATATCTATGAAAACGGTCGTTGTTGGACAACCTTTAGATATAAACGATACCTATGCAAATGAATGGACATGTCACCCAGCTGGTATTTCTAATCCGGACAACATTACTTATATTGGGCATAGTACACTGCTTATCTCTGAAGATACAGTAAAACATGTCAACAACATGACCTGGGCATACAATACACAAAGTAAAAAATTAACGCGAATTGCATCATTACCTATTGGGGCAGAGGTGACAGGGGTAGACATAAAAGCTATCAATGAAAAAGGTATTTTACTCATAAATATACAGCACCCTTTTCGAGATAACCCTAAAGCGATTGATGGTTCTGTGGATAATGCCAGGCTTATAGAAAGTGCGACAGAGGAGCAACTTAACGCAAGTATTGGATATTTTGATGGATTACCATCAGAGATATTTAAGTAAGGACGCTAGTGAGGTCAAGTATAAAAATAAAACTTTTATTATTTGTTTTGAGTTGTAGTTCTCTTTTCTCAGACAGTGTTAAGAAGCAGACTTATATACAAACCCTCGAAGCAAAAAACAGTATCAGCTATGAGAAGATAATTAATACAAGAGCGGCATATATTACGCCTATGTGTTATACCAAAACATCCGATAAAGAGGAAGCAAAAGTTTTTAACCCTTGTTACTCCTGTCATACCAAGGGGAAGATACCTAATTATTATAATGACAGTCATTTACAAGAAGTCTATAATTTTCCCAAGCAAGCAATGAAAAACCCTTTTACTAATTTGTTTAAAGATAAAAGAAAAGAAGTAGGAGTGATGAGTGATAGCTATATCTTGGACTATGTACGTAGATCAAATTACTTTACTGATGAGGGAGATATTTTATTATCTCAGGAACTTCCTGACACATGGAAAGGATATAGGCCAGATTGTTATTTCAACTTTGATGATGAAGGGTTTGATCAAAATAAAAATGGTGCTTACACAGGTTGGAGAGCATTTAGATATTTTCCTTTCTTAGGGACATTTTGGCCAACAAACGGTTCTACAGATGATGTTCTTATCCGACTCGACACTCTGTTCACACAAGACGAGAATAATACATTTGACAAAGAGGTATATAAACTTAACCTTGCTATTGTCGAAGCTTTGGTGAAACAAAAAGAGATAACATTTGATTTTCCTGTGGATGAACGGACTTATGGTGTTGATATTAATGCTAACGGGATCGCTGATACCTCCAACATTATTTCTCCCAAGGTAAGATCTTATGTCGGATTGGCAAAATGGTATCTGAAAGCAGAAAAAATACATTTGGCTCCAGGACTTTTTCCTGAAAATACTGAGTTTTTACACTCTGTAAGATATTTGGATTGGGATGAAAAAAAAGATCTAATCAAACTGTCTGCAAGAATGAAAGAACTTCGCTATGCTAAAAAAACTACCTGGAAAACCTATGGTGAGATTCAAAGAGCTGCCCAGTCAGAATTCTGGGAGGCTCAAGCACTAGAGAGTTTGGAAGCAAGAATAGCTCTTTTTAGAGGAAACTATGAAGAGGGCTTGCGTAATGAGATCGGATGGAAATATCAAGGGTTTATAGAAGACAAGGCAGGGGGTCTCAGACCTCAAACACATGAAGAGACCATATCCTGTATGGGTTGTCATTCACATCTCGGGGCTACGACAGATTCTACTTTTGCATTTGCACGCAAGTTTGAAGGTGTGCATAAAGATCAGAATGATCATGGCTGGAATCACTGGAGTCAAAAAGGACTTAAGGGCATGAATGAACCCAAGGTAGAGTATAAAAAGTATGGGAAACAGTATGAATACAGTTTTTATTTACACAACAATCACTCGGGCAATGAATTTAGAAACAATGATGAGGTAAAAGAAATATTCTTCGATAGTAATGGAAGTATAAATGAGTCTATGATAGATGCTTTACATGATGATATATCATTGTTGCTGTTCCCTTCTCAAAGGCGTGCTTTAAAGCTTAATAAAGCCTATAAAGTGATCGTGGAAGAGCAGAGTTTTATGTATGGAAGAGAATCTAATGTTAAAGTGATGGAAAATGTTTATAAAGAAATAAAAGAAGGATTGAAAACAGATATAGAAAATATGATAGTCAGACCTTGATGAATAAAAAGAGAGTGGAAAAACTCTCTTTTAAAAGGGAAGGAAAAGTTTTTAGACTATTTCCATTTTTAATCGACTAGCTTTCTAATCCATTTGCTTTCTTAGAAAAGTTGGTACATCTAAAATATCTTCATTATCGCCATTGTATCCACCTACAACCATTTTGTTTGCAGATCTAAGGGTATTGATATTACAAGAGTTGGCACTAGTGTTTAAAAGTGTTTCCTGTTTTTTCTCTGTTGGAGCAGGAATAGCATTTTTATCTTCAAAACCAGTAGCAACGATTGTAATTCTAACTTCATCAATTTCCATAGACTCATTTGTTGTGGTACCAAAAATAACATCCGCATCTTCATCTGCACTCTCATAGATGATTTCCATCGCTTCGGAAATACCGTTAAGTGGGTAGTCTGGATGTATGTCAAACTGAACAAGTACACCCATAGCACCATCAATGGAGATGTTATCAAGTAGTGGTGACTCGATAGCCATTTTTGCCGCATCATAAGCTGCAGCAGCACCAGAACTGTATCCTGTACCCATCAGTGCTAAACCTCTATGGTTCATCACTGTTTTTACATCGGCAAAGTCAAGGTTTATGTCATTGTCACCATGTGAAAGGATCACTTTTGAAATACCACCAACAGCTTGAGCGAGAATGTCATCTACCATTCTAAAACTCTCTTTGATCCCAAGGTTCTTTTCAACAATAGAAAGAAGTTTTTCGTTAGGAACAACAATGATAGAATCACTCTCACGTTTGAGTTCTTCCAAACCTTCTTTTGCAAGTTTCGTTCTTTTACGACCTTCAAATTTAAAAGGACTTGTAACGATAGAAACAGTAAGTGCACCTACCTCTTTTGCAGCTTGAGCAATGATAGGTGCAGCACCGGTACCAGTACCCCCGCCAAGACCTGCAGAGATAAAGACGATGTCTGAACCCTCCAGCATTGCTTTGATGTCTTCAAAACTTTCAAGTGCAGCTTCTCTACCTTTGTCTGGAACCATTCCCGCACCCAAACCTCTAGTTGCGTTCATTCCAAGTTGCATCTTAAATGGTGCAAGTGAAGAATCTAATGCCTGTGCATCAGTATTGGCAACAATTAGATCAATACTATTGATACCCTCAGTTATCATATGATTAATCATGTTTCCGCCACCACCGCCGACACCGATAGCTTTTATTTTTGCCCCATTAGTGTGACACTTTGTTTCAATAATGTCTATTTCAAACTCTTCCATTTTTTCCTCCCTTTTTGTGTTGTATGTGAAATCGATTAAAAAAGCTGCCTTGCCCAATTGGCTAGCTTTTTAATAGGATTTTTGTTTTCATGACCTAGATCCGGTAAATCGTCAAATGTGATACTTGTCTCTTCTATAGTATCTTTTGACGATTTACTGTCTTTGGCAGTTTTTTGACTTTTCGTTTCTGCTTTCTCTTCCGTATCGTTAGAAGTATGACCTATCTTGATATTTGTCAGGTCATCCTTGTGTTCTTCTTTTGAGTGTAACAATTCTTGCTGAAAATTGATCTCATATTGTGTATGTTCACCGGCATTGTAAAGCAATAAACCAATGACTGTAGCATAAGCAGGGTCTTTTAATTCTTCAAAAAGCCCATTTACATTATGCGGGTAAGCTACTCGTACAGGCATACCAGAGAAAATGGCCTGTGCTAATTCTCTGATACCCTTGAGTTTTGTCATACCTCCTGTAAGGATAAGTCCTGCACCTATTTGTTCTTTGAGTGCGGATTTGTCTACAGACTTGGAGAGGATCATCAGTGCTTCTTCAACACGTGAGAAAATAACAGAATGTACGATCTCCAAAGAGACTTCATTTCTACTCTCTTCATCACCTATAATAGGTAGTTCAATCATCTCATTACTGGTTTCCACTAAGTTGGCATGACGTATTTTTACATTTTCAGCTATCTGCAAAGGAGTATGCAGAGCCATAGATAAATCATTGGTAATGTGATTTGATCCTACACCTAGGAAATCATTGTATCTGATAGAGTTACCTGTATGAATGACAAGGTTGGATGTCTGTCCTCCAAGATCGATGACGGCAACACCAAGTTCTTTTTCATCCTCACTCATAGTAGCAATAGCTGAGGCATACCCGCTAAGAACAATACCGTTTATATCTACACCTGCAGAACGAACGGCTTTTTTAAGATTTGAAAGATTTGATTTTTGTGTCATGATAATGTTGACATCAACTTCAAGTCGAGAGGCATTCATACCAAATGGATCTTCTATGAAATCCTGGTCATCTACTCTAAAGTTATAAGGAAGGACGTGGACCACTTCATACTCATTGGGAACATTTGCATTGTAAAGCGCAGTTTGCATGACACGGTTTATCTCTTTGATAGAGATATCTTTATGTGGTATGTTGACAATACCAGTAGAGTTCAGACTTTTTGCATAAGCATTAGAGATAGAAACAGTGGCAGAAGTAATATTACTCCCTGCAATACGTTTCGCATCATTAATGGATTTTTTGATGGATTTTGAGGCAAGTTCTATATTGGTGATGGCACCTTTTTTAATCCCTTGGGATTTAGTGATACCATGACCTTGCAGCGTAACTTTGGAGTCTTCAACCTCTGCGATGAGGGCACATATTTTAGTGGAACCGATATCAATAGCTAAAATTGTGTCACTCAATTTGTAAGCCCTCCCATATAGACTTCTGTTGGATATTTTTTATGTAACATTTTTATCAGGTTTGATTCAAATGTACTTTGTTTTAATTTACTGACAGTTTGGTTTACAAAATTTGTCTGGTTTTCATCCATCGACTGAAGCCTTTGTTCCAATATGTTGTAAACCACGACTTTATTTGATACGCTTATAATACCCTTTTCTTTTGAGGATGTAAAGAGTTTTTGTAAAAATTGTAAACTTTCTTGATTATTTAATGGTTTTAGGTTGACACCTTCTTCTAACTTCAGGAAATCTGATACAATCGCATCACTTTGATCAAAATTTTTGAGTGTTAACTCTGCCGATGCAAGAAGTGCTTCTTTTTTTGCTTGTGTTGCATAAAGTACACTTACTTCTTCTTTGGCATCTTCATATGTTTTTATTTGTGGTAAGACTATATTTTCTATTTTGACTGTTGCATATTTATCTGCTACGACTTTTGGTTTAAGTATATCTCCCACAGATTTTTCCTTGACTGTATTCCATAGGTCATTTGAGAGTGTAGTATCACCGAAAGGAAGTGTTATTTTTTCACTGCTGTCAAGCTTTCCTTTTTTGAATGCGATATAGGCTTTCTGCGCTGTCTTTTTTGTTTTTTTCAGTTTTAAATCTTTTTCAGCCAAAGCTTTAGCTTCTTCAAAAGTGAGTTGTTTCCCTGTTTCATTGGTATAATTAAAACTGTTTGTGTCGTAATGTGCTTTTATCTCATCTTCTGTGACCACTGTATCGTTGCTTTGAGTCCAAACAACAGAAAGCGTAAGCATTTTGTCTGTTAGGAATGTATCTTTTTCTGCTTCCCAGAATGCTTTCATTTTAGCTTCATCCGGTACAAAATCAAGATCATCTTGTGTCAATACTTTATAGGCTAACTTATCACTTACATTCATACCCGCAGCGATTGCTTCTTTTTCAAAAGGTAAAGCATCTACATTGAGTAATGCAATGGTTTTTTGAATGACTAGTTCTTCTCTCAGTGTATCTTCAAATACATTTGCTTTAAGTCTTTGTGCTCTAAGGTATCCATTATAGATTTCTTTATTGAAGACCCCGTCTTTTTGAAATGACTTGATACTTTGTAATCTATTTACGATCTCTGCATCTGAGACAACAATACCAAGTTCTTTTGAAAAATTGAGGATCTTAGCCTGTGTTTCCAATTGTGCAAATGCTTGTTTTATAAGACCCATTTCTTTGGCTTTCTTATCATCAAGTTTACCTTGTAGTGCTTCATTATATTGGTTATACACATTACTGTAAACCATGTTGAGTTTTGTCTGTGTGATCTCAATGTCACCCACTTTGGCTACATTACCTGCTTTGGAACCAAAGCTGTAACTTCCCCATCCTACAAAACCTGCACCAATAAATGCGATGGTTGCTACCCATATTGTCCATACAAGATACTTATTGTGTTTTTGCATCCAACTAATCATACTTCATCTACCTTCAATCAAAAAATTTGTACAATATTCTATCTAAAATAAGCTTATCGCTAATGAATTGGAGTGTGAAAAAAGCATGTCTCAAAAAAATACTGAAATGATGCAACGGGACCTTGAAGTGATATGGCATCCTTGTACCCAAATGAAGGATCATGAGACCTTGCCACTTGTGCCTGTAAAGTCAGGAAAAGGTGTCTATCTTTATGATTTTGAAGGCAATAAATACATTGATGCAGTCAGTTCCTGGTGGGTGAATCTTTTTGGACATGCCAATGCACATATCAATAACAAAATAAAAGCACAACTTGATACACTTGAACATGTTCTTTTGGCAGGTTTTACCCATGAACCTGCCATAGATCTTGCACATAAACTGGTTGCTATCACACCAGAAGAACTGCGTAAGGTATTTTATGTCGACAACGGATCGAGTGCAGTGGAAGCTGCTTTAAAAATGAGTTATCATTATCATCTCAATCTAGGGAAAAGTAAGGCACTGTTTTTATCTTTGTCTAACTCTTACCATGGTGAAACGATCGGTGCTTTGAGTGTAGGAGATGTTAGTCTTTACAAAGAAACGTATGCGCCCTTGCTTATTGCAAATATGCAAGTTCCTGTTCCTGAAGATCAGACGATCAATGCAGCCAATGATGCATTGGTCAGTTTAGAAGAGACCTTAAAAGAAAAAGGTGAAGAGATCGCTGCATTTATTCTTGAACCGCTTATTCAGGGAGCAGGAGGGATGCATATGTATCATCCTGCTTATCTTGAGGGGGCAAGAAAGTTGACAAAAAAATATGATGTGCATCTTATAGCTGATGAGATCATGACAGGGTTTGGACGTACAGGAAAGATGTTCGCCTGTGATTATGCAGGGATATCTCCTGACTTTATGACACTCTCAAAAGGATTGACAGGAGGATATTTGCCTCTTTCTGTGGTGATGACAAGTGATGATGTCTATACTGCTTTTTATTGTGATTATAATGAGCATAAAGCTTTTTTACATTCACATAGTTATACAGGAAATCCTTTGGCCTGCGCAGCTGCTTTGGCTACATTGGAAATATTTGAACAAAATGATATTTTAGGTGAAAATGAAAAGAAGAGCCACTATATATTGGAAAATTTAGAAAAATTTTCAGACTTACCCAATGTAAAAGAGATCAGGCAGCAGGGAATGGTTACAGCCATTGAACTAGAAGGGTATGAAGCCAGTGAACGTATAGGATTGAAGATCTATGAGTATGCATTGACACAAGGGGTACTTTTAAGACCCCTGGGTTCTATTATCTATTTTATGCCACCCTATATTATTACGTATGAAGAGATAGATAAGATGATAGCAGTAGCTTATGAAGGGATCAGGAAGATCGCAAAATAGAGAGCTATTTTCTAAAAAACCCTTTATTTTGTTGTTTTAGACGTTCAAAATGGGTTTTTGCTCTTTTAATACCAAACTCCATGGCATCTTTGTAAAGATGTTCCGCTCTTTTCTTATCTTTTTTTGTGCCTATACCGTTTTCATAAAATTGCCCCAGATCACAAAGTGCTTCTGGGTAGTCATCCATTGCAAGTGTATTGAGAAGAATAAAAGCTTGAGGAATGTTTTGTGTCAACAAGATACCCTTGTAGAGTTCTCTGGCTAAATTGAGTTGTGCAAAGGGTGATGGAGTAGAAGCACATACAAGCAAGAGTTGTGTTGCCTGCGAGAATTGCTGCTCTCCTTTCAATTTTTTGACATCTCCTAATATCTCTTCTATCTCTTCTTCGAGGTATGTCTCTTGCCTGATTTTTGTCAACAGCCCAGAGAGGGCAGAAAAAGGTTCATAATTGCTGTAGGGGGAAGGGTACTGTTTGTGCATACTTTCGAGTTTTTGTGATATGTAAGGAATACTTTTATAGTGTGTTGGGGCTGTATCTTCCGTTATAATGTCTGAAGGGGAGAGTTCTTGGAGTGGATTCTTTTCTTCTTGTAATATATTTTCTTCAACTATATTTTTTTCTAAGGGCTCATCTTGTAATGGCTCTTCTTGTGTCAACAAGAAAGATTCTTCTTTTGGTACTTCTTCAACTTTAGTATTTTGCATAAGTGTCGGACTTAAAATATCAATGCTATCTGGGATGTCAAAAAAAGTATCTTTTGGAATGTCAGAGGTAGGGGTAAGCGTTTTTGGTGATTGGCTTGGCAATGCAAAAAAGTTATCTTCTTCCGTATAGTTAATCTTTAGATCAATATTATCTGTAAGTACATCATTCGCATCCATATTGAGTAGAGAGTCAAAATCATTTGTCGCTATATGACTGGTTTTGACAGTATCTCTCTCTGTCTGCTTGCTTGGTATAACAGGGGCAACAGAGAGAAAATCATTAATATCTATCTCTTCAATTTCCTGAATTTTTTCTATGGGTTCTCTTTTTTTCTCTTTCTCTAGAGATTTGACAGTAGGGATCTGAAGATCATCACTTATATAATCATTAATATCTATTTCTACTTTTTTCTCATTTCCGTTCGGGGTTACAAAAAGTTGAAATTCATCAACGGTTGATTGTTCTTCTTTTGTGAATGTCTGTTTTCTCTCCTGAGAACTTCTTTGCAGTATATTTTCTGTAGGCGTTTCTATATAAGTAGTGATCAGTCCCTGTGCCTGTGCATAATTTTCAGCCTGAAGCATGGAAATAATGTTTTGGATCTTTTCATCTGTTTTTAGCAAGCCCAATTTTAAGATCTGAAGTTGAATGGTTTCAATGTCAGTGATCGAAATGGCAATTTTAATGATACTTAATCTTTTTTTAGTTTGATTCATAGTTCTATCCTATGTGAGAAATTTACAGGGGAATATTTGACAAAGAGTATAACAAAACTATGCTTTACTACACTGTTTACAGTTATAACTGATTATAATATTGCAGTTGAATACAAAGGGATAGAATATGAAAATTTTACTGATGATCCTGATCATGATGGCAGAACTTTCTGCTATGAATCAAAATAGGCTTCTTGTGGGAAAATGGCAATCGGTCAGTCAAACGAAAAATAAGGGAACCTTAACTATAGAAAAAGAGTATTTGAATTTAAATGCCAACAATACGTTTTCACTTTTATTGCTGGTGAGTGTTCAAAAAGGTGATGCTTTTGTCAAAGATCTTCAAATTAAAGTTACGGGAATATGGAAAGTACATAAGGATACTTTAGTGTATGTCATTAAGACGATCGATGTTCCTTTGGCAAAAGAAGTGTATCGTATCTCTCAGAAATCGTTAGAGCAACTGGCGAATTATTTCAGACATCGTTTTGATACTCAGTCCATACGTATTCTGAAGATTCAGAGTAGGAATGCACAGCAGTTAAATGTCATTAATGAAGAGGGAAAAGTATCACAGTATACCCGTTAGAATTGATGATTGTTGGAGTGATCTAGCTAGTATAGGATAATGTATTTTTAATATTCCTGGGGGAATTATTCCCGAGGAAAATTAAAAATGATAAGTCACACCCATTGAAAGTGCATCTGAATCCACTTTTTCAAAAGTTGACCCCACTAATATATTTGTATCCATATCATTTGCAATATTGACATAATCAATAAAAATGGAAAAATGTACATTCAAGTCATAACTTGCACCTAAGCCCCATTGAAAACCACTTTCATCTACAACTACAGGTATAAGGCCATTATCTTTACCATCAACTGTCATACCACCATACCCTAATAATGCATATACACTAAATTTATCATTCACCGGATATTGAGGTTTTACATAAACTCCCCATGAATCTCGGGTAAGAGAATCTTCACCAGTAAAAGAGCTCATATAACGACCTTCCAGTGCGATATACGGGTTAAACTCATATCCAGCCATAAGTAAAATGTCTCCAGTATCATCTTCTCCAGATTTATCATCGAAAAACCCCAAGGAAACACTAGAATAACGTGTACTTACAAAAGAAAGACCAACTCCTACATAAAATGGATACACTTCTTTTTCTACTACCACTACTGCTTCTACCGGCTCAATATCTCCACCTGCAAACCCCAAATTACTTATTGCTGCCATTGCCACTAATATCGGTATTACTTTTTTCATCACTTTCCTTCGTATAATATATTTATCAACCAAATCGATAAAATAAGGTTGAGTTCAATAAAGACTCATAGTTTTCACAAAAGCTAACAATAAACAAGTTTTTTTCCTTTTTGGACTTTGGTACCAGCACATAAAACGTCTTGTGTTAGCTTTAAAAATCATCTATAGGATGCTAAGGAGGAGTGTAAGAACTTCTACCTTGTATAACACGAAGCTATGAGAACTTTAAAATTAACACTCAAGGGGTTTATTATGTTTTATGTTGGAAT
>QMKT01000027.1 GCA_003646505.1 Campylobacterota bacterium | reverse complement strand
TAAACTTGCAGCCTGTCTCTCAAATTTAGGGGTTAAAAAAGGCGATAAAGTGGCTTTTTTTTTACGTAATTCTCCTGAGTTTATCTATAGTGTTTTTGCTGCTTCAAAGTTAGGTGCGATTATCGTGCCGGTCAATACCTTTTTAAAAGAAGATGAACTGACGTATATTTTAGAAGACAGTGGATCAACGGTACTCATTGCTTCGGCTATTCATGATAAAGTGGTGAATGGCAGTAAAGCAAGTTCATTATGTCAATTTATTCTATGGGAAGGTGATAGTGCGACACAAGGGGAGCAGCATCACTCTTTTGATGAAGTGCTTAGTACCGAGTCCTCTGTAAATCATACTCAAACAGAATTGGAAGACACGGCAGTGATCATTTACACTTCAGGGACAACAGGTAAACCCAAAGGTGCGATGTTAAGCCATAAAAACATTTTTTCAAATGGCCGTTCCGGTGCGATGACCATTAAAGTGAAACCAAAAGACAGAGGCATTGTCTTTTTGCCTATGTTCCATTCTTTTACTTTCTCCATTGGGGTGATGCTTCCTATGCAGGTAGGGATGAGCATTGTGATCATTAAGTCTATTCAGCCTTTCTCGAATATTTTTAAACAAACATTGATGAAGCGTGTGACGATATTTTTTGGTATCCCTGATGTATACAATGCATTGGCAAAGGCCAAACTCCCTTGGTACTTTATGTGGTTTAACTCTATTCGAGCCTTCATCTCCGGTGCTGCAGCACTGCAGCCTAAAACACTTGAGGCAATGTCAAAGAAATTTAAAAGAGCCACATTGTTGGAGGGATATGGATTGAGTGAAGCCAGTCCGGCAGTCTGTATGAATACCTTTAAAAAACAAAAGGCAGGATCCGTAGGTACAGCGCTGTATGGCTACGAAATGAAAGTAGTTGACGCTGACATGAACGAAGTGAAATACGGTATGATAGGAGATATCATTGTGAGGGGTGATAATGTCATGCAGGGATATCTAGGTCGTCCCACTGCTACAGAAGAGACGATCATCAATGGTTGGCTACTCACAGGAGATATGGGTTACATGGATGATGAAGGATTTTTGTTTATTGTAGACAGAAAAAAAGATCTTATCATTTCTAAAGGGATCAATGTTTATCCTCGTGAGATAGAAGAAGTCATAGATATGTACGAAGGGGTAGGTGCCTCTGCGGTGATCGGAATAATTGATGAAAGAAGCGGTGAGATACCAATTGTGTATATAGAGCTTGAAGAGGGTGTTGAAAGTCTGGATGAAGCAGGACTTAAAAAACATATGAAAGAATCTTTAGCAAATTATAAAATACCAAAACAGATCCATCTTATAGCGGAACTTCCAAAAAATGCCACGGGGAAGGTACTTAAGCGTGCACTGAAAGAGACGCTCAAGGATGAGTATTAATGCAGGCGATCATCAATGCAAAATTTTTGGTTGATGATGGCATTCTTGAAAATCAAATACTTCTCTTTGACAACAACATTGTAGGCTTTACAGAAGAGGTACCTGAAGGGATTGAAGTTTTAGATGCAAAAGGTGCTTATGTCTCTGCAGGGTTTATAGATCTTCATATACATGGTTCAGGCGATGCAGATGTTATGGATGCCACACCTGAAGCACTGAAACGCATCTCATCAATTCTTTTAGAAACAGGGACAACTTCTTTTCTTGCCACAACGATGACAATGTCAGAGCAGGCCATTGACAAGGCTTTACAAAATGTTCAGCAACATGCCGGTCAAGTGTCAGGAGCACAGATACTTGGCATCCATCTTGAGGGACCTTTTATAAATGCAAGTAAACATGGTGCACAGGATAAAGCATATATACAAAGACCAACGACAGACTTGATAAAAAATTATATGCAAGAGGTCAAAATGATCACGTTGGCACCTGAAGTTGGCGGGGCCGAATATTTTATAAAGTTTATGAAAAAAGAGTATCCTCACATCATACTCAGTATTGGCCATTCTGATGCAAGTTATGAAGAGAGTCAAGAGAGTTTTACCTGGGGCGTGTCACATGCAACACATCTGTTTAATGCTATGAATCCTTACCATCATAGAGAACCGGGCATTGTAGGGGCTGTGTTGGATGCAGATGTCACCTGTGATATCATCCCCGATCTGGTGCATACACACCCTTCTACTTTGGAATTGGTACAGAAGGTTAAAAAAGAGAAACTTATACTCATTACCGATGCAATGCGTGCGGGGTGTATGAAGTGCGGTACTTATGATCTCGGAGGTCGCAGTGTTGAGGTATCTGATGGTAAGGCAGTGTTAGAAGACGGGACACTTGCCGGGTCTGTGTTAAAGATGAATGAGGCGTTACACAATATGATAAGACATACCTCTATGAGCATGGTGGAAGTTGTCAATGCCGTTACAAAGGGGCCTGCACAGAAACTAGCTATCAATAAAGGTGAACTTAGAGTAGGATATGATGCGGATATCGTTATATTTGATGAAACATTTAATATTCTTTATAGCATCGTAGGTGGAGACTTAAAGTATAAGAGATATAATTAGGACAATCAACAAACAAATTATTTTATAAAGTGATGAATAGTATGAAAATAATCTTTTTTTTAATGACCTCAATGGTTTGGCTTTTTGCACAAGAGAATGCCGCTGAAGAGTATGGACTTTTCTTTTATGGACAGTTGCTTGTTATCGTCTTATTGCTTGGGTATATAGCTATAAGTAAACTTAATATTTTTGGAAAATGTAAGCAAAGAGACGATGATGAAACGACAGAAGAGTCAAAGGCATCTAATCAGGCAGAAATAACGAGTTTAGAGGTGATAGAGAAATATAGAGTTGAAATGCGAAAAATAAACATTGAAAATCAACCCTTTAGGATCAGTGGATTATTACATATTTTGACGAATAAAATGAGTGATTTACTAAAAGATAACAGACATACTATTTATTATGATGTTGAAAGTGAAGTGGGGCGGTATATTATTGGTGACAATGATTATATTGAACAAGTTCTGGAGATATTGTTAAAAAACAGTATGGATTTAAATACTGATTCTGAAATTAGTCTAAAAATCTCAAAAAGTAAAAATATGCTTCTAGTGTTTGAGGTTATCAATAAAAAAGGCTTTATGAAAAAAGCAATGCTTAAAGAGTATAACACTACAAAACGCACGCGTACCAATCTGAGTGAAAATTTAAACTCTTTTATAAAAGCTAAAAAAATTGTAGAGGTCATGACTGGATCAATAGAAGTAAAAAGCAGTAAATTTTCGGGTACGCAGTATAGTTTTACAATACCTTATTATGAGGATAAAGATAACAAAAGTAATCAGGAAGAGTTAAAAAAATCCTTAGAGGGTAAGCATGCTCTGTTTATTGGGAAAGATGAATATGATACTAAAAGAGCACAGTATATTTTTAAAACATTTGGTATCAATATTGAAAATATGAAGTTGTCTGATTTTGAAAATAAAAAACCGGATATGAAAAAGTATGATATGGCAATCTTGAGATCATCAGATATTACCTATGCACATATTAGTTTTTTTAAAAATATCTATGAAGATAAAAAAAGCAAGTTTAAAATTATTATTGTGCATGAATTGTTTGAATCTGAAGAGAAAATTGCATTTGCAAAACCAATTGCACATGCAGAGCTCTATAACCCAACGATTATTGGAGATGTTGAAGAAATCTTATATCAAATGTTTATGCTTCAAAGTAATGCAGTTAAAGGGATCAATAATATGGAAATATTCGATCCTAAGACATTTGCGCTTAAGGGCAGTAGCAGTATTACAAAAGTTAATCTTGAGAAGTACAAGGGTGCACATATTGCTATAGTAGAAGATAGTAAAGTGGACCAAAGAATTATGAGAAATATTTTAAAAATAAATGGGATTACTCTTTTTTGTATGATCAATGGTGCTGAAATGATCGAATTACTTGAAAAAGAAGAGATAGATCTTATTTTTTCAGATATTAATATGCCTGTTATGGATGGCTTGACGATGACAAAGAAAATACGCACAATGAAAAAATGGGAAAAAATCCCCATCGTTTCCATCTCTTCAATGGCCTTTACCCATGAAATAAAAGAGATGCAAGTTGCAGGAATGAATGCCTCTATATCTAAACCGATCGTCGCAGAAGAAGTGTATCGGGCTGTGGAAAGATTTTTAATAATGACCCCTGAAATACAAGAGAGAAGAATAAAAACGCATAAAAACAATTTCCACTATAGTAAAGAAGTTTTAGATATTGACAAGGGATTGAAAGAAGCAGAAAGTGATGAGCAGTATCAGGAAGTTTTGTTAGAAACAATGGATATATTGAAAGATACCATTGAACCATTTTCAAGGATGGTTTATGATGAAGAATATCGTGCATTGGGAGAATTCGCAAAATTGGCACTTGATCTGTATGAAAAAATACATGCACCTGAAATGATAAAGATGTTCCGGGAGTTAAGTGAGTATGTCGCCACAAAGCAAAGAACATATTTAATGGAGTATGCTTTCTTATATCGAAAAAATTGGAAAAAATTACAAATTGAAATAGAAAGATATCTGGAAGATACTCAGAATTGAGTGTAGATAATAAAGTATAGAAGGAATAGTATGTTTGGATTTTTAAAACGTAAAGTAAGAGATGTATTTTCACCTGTAGATGGTCAGGTCGTAGCACTTGAGTCTGTACCAGATGAAGTGTTTTCGCAAAAAATGGTAGGAGACGGTGTGGCTGTGATTCCCGTATCTAATCTATTCACGGCACCTATTGACGGTGTTGTGTCAAAAATATTTTCTACCAATCATGCATACAGTATCAAAAGTTCAAAAGATTTAGAAGTAATGGTACACATCGGGTTGGAAACAGTAGCGCTTGAGGGGAAAGGGTTTACCCGTGTTGCCCAAGAAGGAGATGAAGTGAAAGTAGGTGATGTGATCATTGAAGTAGATCTGGCTTATATTAGAGATCATGCAAAAGACATTATCACACCTATTATTATCTCTGATGAGAGTGATGTTAAAGCAATTGAGAAAAACTTGGATATAGTCAAAAGTAAAGATAAAATTATGGAGGTGAGCTAATGCCATTAACTGATAACATTTATTATTATATCGCGTATGGGTTGATCTTAGTTATATTTTTTATTGTGCTTAAAACCCCTAAAAAGAAGAAGTAAGGTAAAGAGAATATTTTTTTAAAATTATTTTTGTATACTGTAGTATGATGAAAATATTATTACTTGAAGATGACCGTATTTTATGTGATAGCTTAAGAGAGTTTTTAGAGTTTGAGGGCTATAAGGTAGATGTAGCACATCGTGGGCCTGAAGTATTTGACCTTACTTTTACACAGAAGTATGACTTGTACATTTTGGATGTGAACGTACCTGAGATCAATGGCTTTGATGTACTCTCTGCATTGAGAGAATCAGGAGATGAAACATCCGCTATCTACATCACAGCCCTTACTGACATAAATTCTATTACGAAAGGTTTCGCTATAGGAGCGGAAGACTATATTAAAAAACCTTTTGATCCCGAAGAACTGCTGATCCGTATTAAACGTAAATACCAAAATGATGACGTTTTACTTTACCTTAATGATATCGTGTATAATCCTATAACAAGAGTTTTGCAAAAAGAAGGACAAACTATAGGATTGGGAGAGGTACAGGAAAATATTTTTCATACACTCATTATCCAACAAAATAAAATTGTAGACAGTTATACTCTGATGGACTTTTTGGAGAAACCTACGGCAAATGCATTACGTGTGAATATTGCAAAATTAAAGAATAAATTGAGCATAGATATCAAGAATATACGTGGTAGGGGGTACATGATTGAAAAGATATGAACTAGAGTCATTTCTTAAAAGTTTTTTGATATTTTTGATGCTCTTTGAAGTACTTTTGACGATCAATTTTTTGCATGAATATCAAGTGAAAAAAGTAGAGATAGAAGATAAAATTCATATAGAGATGAAACTATGCGCCTTTACTTTGCAATGCACAGGGCTTAAAACAGACTTTGTGGATAATAGTGAGAAAAAAGAGGAAAATATACTCTATCAAGATGGTGATTTTTATAGTTATTTTAGTGTACCGACATCAGATAAGTATTTGATGAAAGTCATGTATTCAAGAGCAAATTATATGCTAAGAGTGAAAAAATTAGAAAATAAACTTACTAAAAGATTTTGGCTTTATTCTGTCTTTGCTCTGTTGATTTCTCTCTTTTTTTCTATATATACGCTAATGCCACTCCAAAGAGCACTGCGTCTTAATGAAGAGTTTGTGAAGGATATTCTTCATGATTTTAATACACCTATCAGTTCTATGCTTATTAACCTAAAACTTTTTAAAAGGGAGATAGGAGATAATAAAAAAATACAAAGGCTTGAAAATAATATTCAAAGTATACTTTCGTTACAGGATAATCTACGTATTTTTCTTAAAGGACTCCCCTCACATTCAGAAAGCTTTTCTTTAAATGAGTTGGTACAAAATCGTGTAGATTATTTTTCAGTGCTGTACTCTGATGTGACATATAAAACTTCCATGGATAATACAATATTGGAGACCAATAAAGATGCATTCACACGTATTTTAGATAATCTTTTAAGTAATGCAGGTAAATATAATAGTGCAAATGGACAGGTGGATATTGTTTTACAAGGGTATAGCCTAACTATACAGGACACTGGAAAAGGTATTAAACAGCCTTTAAAAGTATTTGACAGATATTATAAAGAACAAGAGAGAGGTATAGGGATAGGATTGCATATTGTGAAAAAACTTTGTGATGAATTGGTAATTCCTATCACAATAGAAAGTAAAGAGGGAAAAGGAACAAATGTCAAACTAAACCTTTCCACCATCATTAGCACGCATAGCTGAGGATTAAGTTATTGATTGTCTTTCATAAGCGTCATGATGTGTTTTTTATATTTTGGATCTTTATTTATCTTGTATGCTGCGATGAGTTCTTCAAGGGAGCCTTGATTAAAGAGTTCCTCTTCTTTGAGTGATGCTTCTCTTTGTTTTAGCAGAGTATATTGGCGGTTAGAAAGTGTACTTTTTGTGGCACTTTGTGCAATATAGGTTCGTAGTTCATCAAGTGATGCTTTTCCCAAATAGTAAGAATAAGGTTTTTGAAAATAAGAGAGGATAAAACTTTCATTCTCTATGGGCTCATTTTCTGTAGGCGCATCCTGGATACTTTCTTCTTTTTGGGGTTGAGATGCTATGCCTTTACTGTTGATCTGGAGTTTTTGAGCGATAATTTGCAGTTGCTCCAATTGGTCTTGCGTTGTAGCACGTTTTTCATAATGCTTATAATAGTCAACTATCAATTGTTTTGGTAATGTTGTTTTAATATTTTTTATCTTGTCTGCATTGTAAGTTCTAATCGCTGATTTGTAAAGATCTTGAAGGCTGGAATACTCTTGGGTTTCAACTAAAAGTGTTTTGACGCCTTTGTATCGCTTTAGTGATATGGAAGAGATATACCCTATGCTCTGTAAAGATGCAATGGTGTGATAGCCCTTGCTGTTAAAGCTTTTTAGTACATGCGTAACGGTTGTTTTTTTATTTTCTGTCATGGCAAGTGCCGGTTGTTTCGGATTGGAGAGATTATAGAGTATATATTGGTCGTTACGATGCAAAAGTATACCTAAATCGTTCTTTTTTGCATGATAGAGATAGAGGTATTTTTTACCATCTTTGATTATTTGCAGTTCTGATCGTGTGAAGTATGCTCTGTGCTGCTTCACATGGGGAGTATATTTTACAACGGTTACTTTGTTCAGCTCCCCCAAGAATTCGGGGGTGTTTAATGAACAAGAATTAAACAGTAAAAAGAACAAAAAAAGCACTATTATACGCATGTAAAGTTTCCTAAAAGTTTTGTCGTAAGTATAATGATTATAAGTTAATATATGAATAACGAAATCTAGATATTTGCTAAAGATGCTTTTATTTTTTCTGCGACACTTTCTGCCTTGGTTCCCAACACCACCTGAATAGTATGCTTATCTGGACGAATGACTCCTTTAGCACCTAGTAATATAAATGCTTCATCGCTAAGCAAAGAATTGTCTTCTACTTGCATACGCAACCGAGTGATGCAGGCATCTGTATTGATGATATTTTCTTTACCCCCTAAGGCAGCAATGAAAGCTTTGGCTTCATCCTCTGACTCTAAAGTAATCTCATCTGTCCTCTCATCAAATATCTTGAGTTTAAAGAGTTTGATCGTATAGTAACTCAGTACAAAATATATCAAAGCAAAAAGCACACCAAGAGGGAGTATAAACTCTGGATTTGTGGCAAGCTTGTAATTGATGACATAGTCTATGAAGCCGGCAGAAAAGCCAAAGCCTGCATGAATGTCCAGCATTTGAGCTGTTGCCAGTGCAAGACCTGTCAGTATGGCATGTAACACAAATAGAAGAGGGGCCACAAACAAGAAGAGAAACTCTAAGGGTTCTGTGATCCCTGTAAGAAATGAAGTAAATGCAACACCTGCCAGGATAGCACCCACTTTTTTACGACTTGATTTAGGCGTGTTAAGGTAAATAGCATAGGCCATGGCCGGTAATCCAAACATCATGACAACATAAAAACCGGACATGTAAACACCTGCAGTTTTATCTCCGGCAAAGAAACGGTGTAAGTCTCCGTTTGCTACGACTTCAACGCCATCTTTAAGGTGAGTGTACTCTCCCAGCTGGAACCAAAATACAGAATTTAAAATGTGGTGCAGACCCAATGGAATGAGGAGTCGGTTGAGCGTACCATAGATAAAGGTTCCTATTTCATTTAAACCGATGATCGCATTGGAAAAAGCATCAATTCCAGCTTGTGCAAAATGCCAAAAGTAACCTGCCAGTACACCTACCCCTATGGCGGCAATAGAGGTAATGATGGGCACAAAACGTTTCCCTCCGAAAAAACCTAAGAATTCTGGTAGCTTAATATCATGATAACGGTTGTACAGTGTCCCTGCGAGCACACCGATGATGATACCTACAAAGACACCCATATTGACATCCTTATCTATGCTGAGATAGACTGCTTTGGCAATGAGTACGCCTATGGCACCGGCAAGTGCTGCTGCACCATCACTGTTTTTAGCAAGACCATAGGCAATACCGATACCAAATAGAAGATCAAGATGAGAGAAGATAGCATCACCTGCTGCTTTCATGATATCTGCTATTTGGCCATCGAAGATATCTCCAAATCCGAGTCTAAGGAGCAGAGCAGCTACGGGAAGTACTGCAATGGGGGTCATCAGTGCTTTACCGATGCGTTGAAATAAGTTAAACATGACGAATAAATTCCTTGGTTTGGGCTATGCTTTTAGGTGAGACAGAAAGTGTTTCTATGCCTAAGTGTACAAGTTTTTCTATAGCGGCTTTATTGGCAGCTAGCTCACCGCAAATACTGACGGGTTTGGTTGCTTTTTGGCGTATCATATCTATGGCTGAAAAAAGTACAGGGGAAAGCGCATCTACTTTAAGCGTGGGGTGTGTTCTCTCTATAGCAAAAAGGTATTGGCTAAGATCATTGGTTCCGATGGAGTAAAAATCCACTACTTTATTGAAATCTTCAAGTAAAAAAAGTACGGAGGGTACTTCTATCATAATGCCAAAGTCTATATGAGATATATCTAAACGATGTTTTTTAGCGATATTTTGTGCAAAAGCTTTTGCCTGTGTAAACTCTTCTACGCTAGAGACCATAGGGAACATGATCTTTATATGTTTCTCTCCAGCAGCCATAAAAATGGCATGCAGCTGCTCTTCTAGAAGTTCGGGATGAGTGGTAAATAAACGTACACCACGTACACCTAAAAAAGGATTGTTTTCTACAGGGATCTCTATGTAAGGAAGTGCTTTGTCCCCACCTACATCCAATGTACGTACGGTAATGTCATCAAAAAATGAGAAGATCTCCCTGTAAGCTTTTTGTTGGGTCTCAAAAGAAGGTTTATTGGCCTTAAAAAGAAATTCTGAACGTAAAAGACCTATGCCTTCAGCTCCTTCTTCTTTGGCTACTCTCGCAGAATTAAGGTCACCCACATTTGCCAGGACTTTGATCTCTTTGCCCTGTATGGTTGCTGCTAAGTCAAAACGTTTACTTGCACTTAGCGCGTTTTGGTTCACATCTTGTTCTAGGCGTAGGGTTGCTTTTTGCAGGTCATTAGCACTGGGTGTACAGAGTACAACACCGGCATGTGAATCAAGGATAAGAGGTGTATTTTGGCTTATATTCTTTGTTTCTGCTATAAGAGAAGCGATTCCCGCTGCGCGAAGTAAAATAGCAGCATGAGAGTGAATAGAAGTTTCTTGGAGGATTACTCCAAGCACTTGTGTCTCTGAAAGCGCATCAATTTCACTGGGAAGAAGATCATTAGAGAGAAGGATAAAAGGTTTGTTTGGAAAGGTGACTTTTATTTCAAGGCCCAAATGTTTTTTTACCCGCTGAAGAATATCTTGATAGTCAGCTCTTTTGGACTCAAGTTTAGTCCCCAAAAGTGTGTCGGCTTCCTGGACTATTATTTGCTCTAAGTTTGTCAATGATTCACTTTTTTCTCCCAGTGAAGCTAAAAGCTCTTTTTGTGCAAGATAGATGGTAGCATTGTCCTCTTTCTTATGGAGAAGGTAAAGATCTTCTAATTCATTTATGCTGTACTGTAGGGCTTCCTTGAAGCTCACATTGGTTTTATGTTGCACTTCCTTGCGCGCATAATGGTAGACAGGAGCAATGGCAATACCTTCATAAATAATGTCTCCCTCTATCAGGGATCCTTCATAATCAGAAGCTGTTTTTACGCTCTTTTTGATCTGTATATCTGTTTGCATCAGTGTTTCAAAAAGTGTCACAAGGGCTTCTCGTGCCTCTTCTGATTTTTTACCCTGTATCTGTAGTGTAAAAGTATCTTCTTTTTCCAAAGAGAGTGAAAGTAAGGTATTGACAGACTTTGCGTCTACTGTTTTTTTTTGGAAGGTTGCTGTGATTTTGCATGGGAATGATTTGGCCAGGGAGGAAAATTGTGCAACGGGTCTAAGATGAAACCCGTTACTTGAAGTAATAGTCAGTTGTGTCGCAAGTGGTTTAGAGAAGAGATGCTTAAGTAGAGACATCTCTTATTTGACAGCTTTTACACAACGAACATATCGGCTGTAGTTTCTAGATGTGCCATCGGTAGTACCATCTTTAAAGTCTACACCCCAGAACTCGTCTCTTGATCTTACATAAGGGGTACTTGCCCAGTAGACAGTACCACTCTTAACATGGTTAAATTCTTTGAGTATGGCAGGGTCAGCACGCGTATAGTCTACGATGGTAAGAAGCTCGTTCAGTGTAGGTAACCGCCAACCTGAAACTTCAGTAATTTTTAAAGTTTCACAGTATGTTTTTGCTTCATCAAATGTTATTTTATCCTCTGAAGTATGTGTCGTATCTTCCCAAATAAGATTTGTTGTAGGGTCTTTCACCATCGTTGTCTCAGCCATTGCTATAGATAAGGCTACAGTCATCATTAATATTATACGCATAAATACTCCTTTTTTGCTTTACATAAATTATAGCAAATATTTGTTATACTGAAGATATTTTTGAAAATTAGGAATTTTATTGAAACACCTTATTGACTTTATCGAAACAAAAAATGTGAGTAAATCTTTTATTTTTGAGCATTTAAAATGTACCAAAGAAGAAGCTTTACTGGTGCAGTATATCTGTAAACGTTATGTAGCAGGGATAGAAGAAGTATCTGTTCTAGAGATACTCCAGGATAATTTTAGCTCTGAGGGCTATATGTATCTGGAAAAGCTTGGATTGATGAAAAACCTTTTAGATCTTGGGTGGATAATCCAAGTGAGTTTTGGACAGACAAAAGCACATGAATCTTCAAGATTGGAGCTATTAGGCACATCTGTTACACCAAGTATCTCTTTATTGCGTCTACTTGAAGAAGGTTCTTTGGAGATTTTTCTCCCCGAAGTAAAACCCTATACGGATCATCTGGAATATCTTCAAGATCAGTTTGATATGGTATCACTTCTCCATAAGATCGCTACGTTCAAACAAGGTTTTGCAGACAATTCTCTAAGCATCGGACGCTTGAAAAATAAATTGACACTTTTAACCGCACGTATCGAAGAGCGGGTTAAAATGACAGACACACCCATAGTGGTAGAAGAATTTTTTAAAGAAAAAGAACTGGATGAAAAAGAAAAGCGAATCTTTCTTGCACTCTTAAAAGAGGAGTACTCCGGGGGTGAAGGGCAGTTTAGAGATATGAATACCCTCATTGAACTTATTTCATTTGATGAATATGAGAAGATCAAGAACAGAGCCTTGCTTGAAGATGGTGCAAAACTCATTACTGATGATATTATTGATTATGAAGAGATACTCAATATGTTTGGTGGTGTGAGCCGATCTTTTTATCTGCAAGAAGAGGTGATGCAGCGTATCATCCATCCTAAAAAATCAAAAAAAGTTACCAAACTAAAGCTGGATGCACTGGTAGGAGAACAAGAGCTATTTGAGTATCTTAAGCCAGTCACAACTTTGGATGATGTTGTACTTCATCCCAAGACAAGAGAGACTTTGCAAAATGTTGTCAAGCAGGTTGACAAAGAAGTCTTTAAAAAGCTTAGAGAATGGGGGATCAAAGATAAACGTAAAGGGATTGATGCACGTATTATTTTTTACGGTGCAGCGGGTACAGGAAAAACTATGACTGCAATGAGTCTGGCCAAAACACTCAAACGTCCTATACTCTCTTTTGACTGCTCAAAGATCCTTTCTATGTATGTAGGAGAGAGTGAAAAGAATGTACGTAAGATCTTTGATGATTTTAAAGAGTTAAGTAAAAAAGCAAAAGTAGACCCCATACTGCTTTTAAATGAAGCAGATCAGTTTTTAAGTTCTCGTACCGAGGGTCCAGGATCCTCAGCCGATAAAATGCATAACCAAATGCAAAATATTTTCCTCGAACAGATAGAAAAATTTGAAGGTATACTGATCGCTACGACCAATTTACTTGGTAACATTGACAAAGCTTTTTCAAGACGTTTTAATTACAAAATAGAATTTAAACGACCAGGTAAAAAACAACGTTTGAGACTGTGGCAATTCATGCTCCCTGAAAATGCAGATTATGAAGAAGGTTTTGACATGACAGAATTGGCCAAACATGATCTTACCGGAGGCCAGATCAATCTCATCATCAAAAATACAGCCTATAAAGTAGCGGTGCGGGATGAGAGTGTATTTGGCAATAAAGACTTTCTAGAAGAGATAGAAAAAGAACTCGGAACCAGTTTTGAAGGCGCGAAGAGTATGGGGTTCAAAGTCTAGAATAGGACTTATTTCACCACTTCAACTCCGGCAGACTGCAAGCTTAAAATGCCTCCTTTGACATTAAGGGGAGTAAAGCCATTTCCTTCCAGTATACGTGAAGCGGGTATGCTTCTGCTTCCGGTTCTACAGTAGACGATGATTTTTTTATGCTTATCTTGTTTTAGCATGCCTAGATTATCAGTTAGGGCGTGAACGGGGATGAGTGTGGCATTACGTAGATGTCCCTCTTTGTACTCTTCTATGGTTCTGACATCAAGAAGTGTGACGTTATCATCGTTTTCAAGTAAATGTATGGCTTGCTTGGCATCTATGGACGTAAAGTTGGCAAATATCCATCCTTTAGAGTAGGCAAACCAAAAGATCATGCCGCCCATGGCAACCCAATAAAGTACATTAGTATATTTTTTTAACATTTTATCACTTTTTAAATTTTTCACATTGTAACTCCTTTTCCTTTGTTTCACATAGTTACAACATAAAACTAATCGCTTAAAGCATAGAAAGACCAAAATGCTTTTAACCATCTTTCAGCTATTATGAAATGAATATTCTGAGAATTCTATACATGCGAAAAAGCATAAGCTTCGAAACATAATGTCGTGGCTTGTTGAGCTAGACGTGAGAAAATTTTCAAAAAGAATAAACTTTAAGGGATTAATATGACTCATGTAATTACAGAACACCCATATTTTGGTGTATTTGTTTTATTCGCGTTAACAGCTGTAGCGTTCCCCGCAACACTATGGGCTGCACGTTTTGTTTCTAGAAAATTTGCAAGGCTTGATACTGAGAGACTTAAGCTTAGTATATACGAATGTGGACCAGAAGTTACCAAACAGCCAAACACGATTTCAGCACAGTTCTACTTAGTAGCACTTTTGTTTATCTTGTTTGATGTAGAGATCATCTTTATGTTCCCATGGGCAATTGACTTTAGACTACTAGGTTGGTTCGGATTTATAGAGATGTTATTATTTATATTATTGCTTACGATCGGATTCGTATATGCATGGAAGAAAGGAGCACTTGAATGGCACAACATCAAGTAAATTATGCCTCAGCTGCAGGCTTGCCGATAGCATTGACTTCGGTAGACAAGTTAGTAAACTGGGGGCGTTCAAACTCACTTTGGCCGCTTACATACGGACTCGCATGTTGTGCGATCGAGATGATGGCATC
>QMKT01000026.1 GCA_003646505.1 Campylobacterota bacterium | reverse complement strand
TGCTCTGGCAGAAATGCATCGAGGTAATACTGCTGAAAACTTTGGATTGGATCATGACAATTACATTGGGAAACTTCATCAGCCTAATGATGAGACTAATAATTGGATTGATTTTTTTATCCAGTATCGACTGGAGTTTCAATTGAAATTGGCCATCAAAAATCATTTGGTTTCGAATGACCTTATCGATAGGTATCGCCGATTTTATGATCTGTTGCCAGAATTACTTCCTGTAAACAAACCGTCCTTGCTTCATGGAGATATGTGGAGTGGCAATATATTGTTTAATATGAATGGCGCTACCGTCATTGATCCAGCTCTCTACTTTGGAGATAAAGAGATTGAGTTGGCTTTTATTATGTTGTTTGATACCTTTGGAGAGACATTTTTTAGAGCGTATGAAGAGGTACACTCTTTAAGTGATGATTTTCATGAGGTTAAAGTACCGCTTTATCAGATTTACCCACTTTTGGTGCATGTGACACTTTATGGGGACAGTTATATAGATCAATTGGAACAAGTACTTAAAAGGTTGAAAGTATGATAAGTCGTATAAAGTCTAAGAATTGGAATTGGAGATCAATACTTAAAGAGATACTCATAGTCATAGTGCTTATGTTTATATTAAGTAATATCATGAGCTATTTACGTAAACCTGATCTGGATTCATCACAGCTTCCTAAGATAGAACTACAACTGTTGGATGGCAGTATATTCACCGTTCCAAAGGACCAGCCTATACTCATACATTTCTGGGCGCTGTGGTGTCCGACATGTAAACTTGAAGCATCCAATATAGAAGCGGTATCTAAAAAATATAAGGTGTTAAGTATTGCCGTTGATTCTGGAAGTGATACAAAAGTAAAAGAATATATGCAAGAACAGAATCTAAGTTTTAAAGTCTTCAATGACAGAGATGGTACTTGGGCAAAGCAGTTTAAAGTAGAAATGTATCCTACAACATTTATCTATGATTCTCAAGGGCAATTGCGCTTTAGCGAAGTAGGGTACACCTCTACTGCAGGCTTATTGGCACGCTTTGAATGGATAAAGTAAGCTTTTATTGGTTTAACCGTTATATCTTAAGGTATATAAGGATAATATATCGTTATATAGTTTAGGATATAAGGACAAGGATGGAACTTTCATCGCCACTTACTTTAGAAATGTTAGGTCAACCTTTTTTACTTGAGAAGCGTATATCACTTTTACATGCCATAGAAGAACAGGGGTCTATTTCAAAGGCGGCAAAGGCAGTACCCATGAGTTATAAGAGTGCATGGGAAGCAGTAGATACGATGAACTCTCTCTCACCAGAACCCATTGTGTGTCGAGAGACTGGTGGAAAAGATGGTGGCGGTACTACGATCACGACTTATGGTAGACAATTGCTTGAAAACTATGCAATGCTTAAAAGAGAACATACACATTTTTTAGAAAGATTATCCGCATTGACTGATATCCAAAGTGGTACATTTAAGACTATAGAAAGACTTTCTTTACAGATCTCTGCCCGAAATCAGATGCGAGCCAAGGTTGTTTCTATTGAATGTGAAAATGTAAATGCAAAGATACATTTAGAGTTGAAAAGCGGACAGGTACTGGTTTCAGTCATTACAAAAGAAGCTGTAGAAAATCTGCATATAGAAAAAGATCAGTACGTGACGGTGATCTTTAAATCATCTGCAGTTTTACTCTCTGAAATGAGTGATGATAAATTTGAAAAAAATAGACTCGAAGGTATCGTTGAAAAGATAGATACAGATCTTGAAAATGCCAAGGTATTGATAGATATAGGAAGTCATGACAAGATCGTTTCTGTGATATCCAAAGAGATGTTAGAAAATATGAAAATGAAAGTAGGGGATCTTGTTTGGATCACTATAAAAGCAAATAATATTATGTTGGGAAAATAGAGAGTGAGAGTATTAAGATCAGGATGGCTCTGGATAGCGTTACTAGGTACAGTATACGCGATGGAAGATACTGTTGAAGTAGTAGATACCGTTAGAACAGTATACACAGTGGACGATATGCTTGAAATGGAAGATGCTGTAAAACATAGTATTCGGTGTAATATGTTTCAAACGTATAATGAAGACCCTGGAAATGTAGATAATATTAGAGATATGCTCACTCAAGGGATATTTTATAAACGTGTACGTTTTAACAGCTTTGGGCATAGATGGAAGAATGAAGTTGCTGTAAATGATGTTAAAGTAAGAGAAAACCATGCCATCGCAGCGATAGGTGGGAGCTTGATCTATAGATCTGGGTGCCTGAATGGGTTTTCTGTAGGTGGGGGACTTTATGTTAGCAGTGCTGCAGGTAGTCTCGATGAATCAGAAGCCTATTTATATAAAGCAGGAAAAGGTGTCTTCAATCGATATGACTATGGCAGGAATGGTTCTGCAAATCTCTATTCTTTGGCACAAGCCTATTTGGAATATAGACATGAAAAGATTAATATCAAAGTAGGACGACAGGTATTTGAGAGTTTTTTAACTAAAAGTAATGATACAAAAATGATACCCAATACCTTTGAAGGGCTTACTATCAACAGCTCATCAATGTATGACACTTCATTCAATATGGCATATTTAATAAGTCAAAAATTAAGGGACCACTCTGATTTTCATCATGTCTTGGCAGCAGGTGATCTGGATAATGACCCTTATAACCTCTATAGTGAGAATGATGATGCTGCCATGCATTTTGGTTTGAAAAAATCTGAATTGGAAGCCAGAGGTATTGATGATAAATTGATCGTAGCAGAGGCTAAAAATAGAAGTATAGACAACTTGACGATAAACATGAACTATACTGCAGTACCTGAGTTGGTCTCTTCTGCCATGATACAAGTTGATTATAGAATGGATGTGGGTGGATGGTCAGTGATACCAGCACTCAGATATATGCAGCAGTTTGATGATGGAGCAGGCGAAATAGGGGGTGCGAACCTTAAAACACTTACGCAAGGTTATAGTGATCCAGATAGTTTAGATGCGGCTCTTTATGCTGCAAGAGTGGATGTGGTCCAAGATGCCTTTAAATTACGATTTGCCTATACTCAGATATCTGATGAAGGTGACATAGTGGCACCATGGAGAGGTTTTCCTACGGCTGGATTTACACGTGCCATGTCACAGTATAATTGGTGTGCCAACACAGAAAGTTATATGATGCAACTTGATTATAAGTTTGATAATGTCTCTGACTTTAAGATCATATCACGTTTTGCCATACAGGATTTTGATGATGAGAAGATAGGGGTACAGGCAGATTCAAATGTTTTTACGATCGACTTTCTTAAAGGGCTTGGAGAAACATCTTACTATTTAAAAACAAGATTTGCCCATGTTGTAGGAGATGATGATACGATCACGAGTAATGGCTTCACTAAGCTTGACCCCTCTTATAATGAGGTTCGTATTGAGATCAATTATCTGTTTTAGGACGTTGGCATGAAAAAGATAATCATTGCATGTCTGTTTGGACTGGCGAGTGTCAGTGCAGGAGAGATCAGCATTGCTGTAGCTGCAAATGTAAGCTATGCCATAGAATCCTTAAAAAAAGAGTTTAAATTGGAACATCCTGAAACAAAAGTTAATGTTATACTTGGGTCTTCGGGAAAACTTACTGCACAGATAAAACATGGTGCACCTTATGATCTTTTGCTGTCAGCCAATATGAAGTATCCTGATGCACTCTACAAAGAGAAAATGGCAATAACCGTACCTGTGATCTATGCACAGGGGGCATTGGCTATTCTTTCTGTCAAAGAACGTAACTACTGTGCGGAAATGTACGTCCTTAAGTCAGCAAATGTCAAAAAGATCGCCATAGCCAACCCTAAAACTGCTCCTTATGGTGTGGCCGCAGTAGAGGCTTTGAAAAATGCAAGACTTTATGAAAAGTTGAAAGAAAAATTTGTGTATGGTGAGTCTATTTCTCAGACCATCACGTATGCGACAACCGCCGCAGACATAGGTATCATTGCCAAATCATCACTTTATTCACCGAAAATGGCACATTTTAAAGAGGCGATACACTGGGCTGATATAGATGAAGATCTTTATACACCTATTGATCAGGGGATGGCCATTTTGAAGAGGGGTGAAGGAAATGTTGAGGTGAAGGCTTTTTATGATTTTATGTTAAGCCAAAAGGCTAAAGAGATCTTGAAATCGTTTGGATACAAAGTCTTATGATCGACCTAGGACCGTTTTTACTCTCTTTTAAACTGGCAGGTGTGACGACACTTATTTTATTTGTGATCGCTCTGCCTTTGTCATGGTATCTGTCTCAAACAGAATCAAGATCCAAACCAGTCTTGGAAGCATTGACAGCACTTCCCATTGTTCTTCCTCCTTCTGTATTGGGTTTTTATATTTTGATCGTACTCTCTCCCAACTCGGCTGTGGGAGGATTTTTTGAAGATCTTTTTGGTGTGAAGTTGGTGTTCACCTTTACCGGTTTGGTTGTGGCTTCATGTTTTTACTCTCTGCCTTTTATGGTACAGCCTTTGCAGAGTGGTTTTGAAGCGTTGAATAAACATATGCTGGAAGCTTCCTATCTTGCAGGGAAATCTAAACTGCAAACGGTCTGGTATGTGGCACTTCCAAACATCAAGCCTTCCCTTATCACTGCACTTATTATTACTTTTGCACATACGGTAGGTGAATTTGGTGTGGTACTGATGGTTGGAGGAAGCATACCTGGGGAGACTAAAGTAGCCTCAGTTGCCATTTATGAGATGGTTGAGGTGATGGAGTACGGGCAAGCACATATCTACTCTGCTATTATGGTACTTATGAGTTTTATGGTACTTATGGCTGTCTATATTTTTAATCACAAACAAAAAAAGATAGGTATACTCTAATGATACATCTAGATATACATAAAGTCTTGCACGGCAGTCAGGGTGAGATGAACCTTGATGTAAAGTTAGAAATACAAAAGGGTGAGTTCATCGCATTGATGGGTGAGAGTGGTTCTGGGAAAACAACACTGCTGAGAATTCTGGCAGGATTGGAAAAAGCCGAAGGAAAGATAGAGGTTGAAAATGTATTTTGGATGGGTGAGAAAAAGATGCTTGCTTGCCAAGAAAGACAGATAGGCTTTGTATTTCAAGATTATGCATTGTTTGAAAATATGACCGTAGAGCAAAATTTGTTGTTTGTCAAGGATGACAAAGCATTAGCCCTTAAGCTTCTTGCACTTACAGAGTTAAATGAATTGGCCTCGCGTAATGTTAAGAGCCTCAGTGGCGGTCAAAAACAAAGAGTAAGTCTATGCCGCGCAATGATGAACAAACCAAAACTTCTTCTTATGGACGAGCCACTTTCTTCACTCGATGCTAAGATGAGAGTGAAGCTTCAAAATGAGATAGTAAAACTACATAAAGAGTTCGGTACAACCACTATCATGGTGAGTCATGATACGGAAGCTTCGTATACCTTAGCAGACAGAATTCTTGTACTCGATCAGGGAAAAGTGATTAAAGATGGTGCCAAAGATAAGATACTTCAAAAGGTAACTACTACTACTTATAGTTTATAAGGTAAAATACCTTAATTTTTTAGAAGGATATAGTATGGCATGTGATTTATGTGGAAGTGAAGAGGGGTTAACAGCTTATACGGTAGCACCAAAAGATGAGACTATAACAATTTGTGTTACCTGTGCATCGAGTATAGAAGACCCGACTACAGATGAAAAACACTGGAACTGTTTGCATGACAGCATGTGGAGTACAGAACCTGCGGTTCAGGTCATGGCATTTAGACTCTTCACACAACTTGGCGCACAAGACCAGCTTGATATGCTCTATCTGGAAGATGAGGTAAGAGCATGGGCAGAAGAAGGGCTAAACGAAGAGAAACAAGAGCCAACACGTGATGCCAATGGAACGATCCTGGTAGAAGGTGACTCTGTGAGTATCATCAAAGATCTTGTGGTAAAAGGTGCGGGATTTACAGCAAAACAAGGTACTACGGTTAAAAATATCCGTATGGCACCGGGTGATCCTCTGCATATTCAAGGACGTGTAAACGGAACGATGATCTTTATCATCTCTGCATTTTTAAAGAAACTGTAACCCATACTCTTTTAGTTAAGAGAGGTATAATTGACGTACATTGTTTAAGACTTTAATAAGGATCTGTCATGATGAGAATCATAAACTATTTTATAGAAAATAAAAGTCTTAATTATGTACTTCTCATCTTCATCCTTTTTTTGGGGATCAATGCTTATCAAAACATTCCCAAAGAACTTTTTCCAGAAATATCTTTAGATAAAATTTCGATCAGTGGTTCGTATGCCGGTGCTTCTGCGGATAATCTTGATAAAATGGCCGTACGTGACATCGAAGATGAACTGGGCAATATACAAGGTATCGATAAAATAGAGACGGTGATCAAGCCAGGTCGGTTTACGATAATTCTTAACCTTATCAATGGTGCAGACAAAGCAGACGCGCTCAATAAAGCAAAAGATGCCATTGCCAGAAGCAGACAATACCTGCCTTCCGATATGGTAGAGCCCACAGCTCAGATATTAATGCACAATAGACCTCTCATACGACTTTCTCTCTCATCGGAACATATGAATAAAGGTCAATTGATAGAAACGGCCAAAAAGGTAAAATCTAAAATTTCCAGAAATCCTTTCGTCTCTGAAGTGAAGATCTATGGAGATGCAAATCAGGAAGTTTCTGTACAGGTTAATGAAGAAGCAGTCAGGGCTTATGGATTAGATCCTACAGCCATCATCTCAGCCGTTTCCAAACTCTCTTATATCTATCCTATAGGTGACATTAAAGAAGGAGGGAATTATATCTTCCTCTCCACGGTTAATGGAAAAGAAAGTAAAGAAGAATGGGAATCAGCCCTCATAAAAATAGGTGAAAAACAAGTTAGGTTGGGAGATGTGGCTAACGTTGAGATCTCTTATCCTCAAAATACCACACTCTCTACGTTTAACGGACGTAAAAATGTGACCTTAGTCATTTCAAAGGGGCATGAGGGAAATTCAATGCATATCTCAAAAGATCTGCGAGCCTTTGCTGAGGAAAAACTGGCTAAAGAGTTCCCTAATGTTTATTTCAATTTTTATCAAGATACTTCTAAACCGGTGAAAGACAGGCTCAATACGGTGATATCCAATTTGATGTTTGGTTTGGTACTGGTATTTTTATCTATGACATTATTGATCAATGTACGTATTGCCTCGGTCGTAGCTATGGGTATTCCTATCTCTTTTGCCATAGGTATCATGTTATTATATTTTATGGGCTACTCTATTAACATTGTTTCTTTATTGGGAGGGCTTATTGTCATTGGTATTGTGGTCGATGATGCCATTGTTGTCTCAGAGAATATTCAGCGTCATATGAATGAAGGACTCTCCCCAAAAGAGGCAGTCTATATGGGAGTCAAAGAGATGTTCTTGCCTGTCACATTGGCAACATTAACCACTGTAGCAGCATTTCTTCCCTTGTTTATGCTTACAGGGGAGATCAAAAACTTTATTATCCTCATTCCTATTGCCGTGGTGATGATCTTACTCGGATCCCTTCTTGAAAGTTTTGTCTTTTTACCTTTACATGCAGGCGAATTACTCAAAAAACAGAAAAATTTTATAAATTGGGAACCGCTACAGAGTAAATATGAAGCATTCTTACATCATGTTATACGACTTAAATATGTGTTTTTATTTACCTTTATTGTTCTCATACCTGTTTTGAGCATCATTACGGTCAAGATGCTTAATTTCCAGTTTTTCCCCGGTTTTGACGGTAACTATCTGTATATTACGGGTAAAAGTAATGTAGACACTTCCATTGAAGAGACAGAAGAGATCGCTAAAGTGCTGGAGAAGTATGTTCTTGCAAATAAAGATACCTATGCACTGAAAGCCACTTCTACAGTTGTAGGCTTTAGAAGAGCACTTTCGGGTGAAAATGAAAATGGTGATAACATGCTATATATCACGATGGAACTCTATGATATGAAGCCGCAGAGTTTTATAGATGCCTATATAAATCCTATCTTTAACTTTTCATTTAAATTTAATGATCCTGAAAAGATCAGAGAGAAACATACCTATGATCTTGCGCAAGATCTGAAAAAAGAGATACTCCCTCTGATGAAAAAGTATGACCTTGAAGAGCTTGGGGTAGTGGAAGATAAACCAGGACTCATTAAAAATGATATTCAAATTAATTTTTCTGGTAAAGAGAATGAAAAGATTGCACTTGCTATGAAAAGAATTGAAGCGAAACTTTCCAGCATTCCTCATGTGAAAAATGTAAGTAACAATGCACAGTTTGGAAAAATGGAATATAAATTACGCATCAACGCTTATGGTGAACAATTGGGATTGAGTGAAGTGGGTATAGCGCAGGCACTTTCCGGATACTTCCTCGACAGCAGAAAAGCGATGACCTTTAGTGATAATGGTGTCATGGAGATCAGAACCAAAGCGATCAATAAAGATTCAGAAACAACTTTAACAGGTTTTATGATCCCTACACCTTCTGGTTCTGTTGTCAAACTGACCGATATAGTAGATATTAAAAAAGTAAGAGCCTATGAAAAGATCGAAAAAAGAGATGGTAACACCGTTAAATCAGTGTTTGCAAATATAGATAAAAAAAATACAACATCCGTAAATGTCCTTCATGATATCAAGCCTTTGTTAGAAGAGATCAAAGATGAGGGAATAGAAGTGAACCTTCTAGGTGAGAATGAAAAGAATCAACAATTTAAAAATGATATGATCCGATCATTGATCATAGCTGTTTTTCTGATCTTGATCACCTTACTTTTTATCTTCCCGAAAATTCGTTATGCCTTGATGGTCATGTCAGTTATACCATTTACTATGCTTGGCGCATTACTGGGACATATGGTGGTAGGAGTCAACCTTTCCATGCCCTCAGTCATCGGTATGCTTGGACTTGCTGGGGTTGTCATCAATGATGGGATCATCATGCTGGACTTCCTTCACGGCACCTCTGATGCAGATAAATTTTATGAAAGAGCCAAACTAAGACTGCGTCCTATTTTGATCACTTCCATTACCACTTTTCTTGGGCTCTTTACGCTTATTTTCTATGCTACTGGTCAAGCGGTTATCTTACAGCCTATCGCCATTTCAATTGGGTTTGGATTACTTTGGGGAACAGTACTGAACCTTATCTACCTGCCTGCACTTTATGCCGTGGTCAATAAGATCCACCCTTCAAGAGACTGATGAGGTTATTACTGTAATGACTTTTCAATATCTTCAACAATCTCCCTAGGTTTTGTTGAAGAACCGTAACGTTCAATAACCTTTCCCTCTCTATTTATTAAAAATTTTGTAAAATTCCATTTTATGCTTTCGGTACCCAAGAATCCGGGAGCCTTCTTCTTGAGGTGAACATAGAGTGGATGGGTATGGTCTCCGTTGACATCTATCTTCTCAAAGAGTGGGAATGTCACGCCGAAGTTTACTTTACAGAAGTTCTGTATCTCTTCAGGTGACCCGGGTTCTTGTTTTCCAAATTGGTTACTGGGAAATCCCAATATTTCTAATCCTTGAATGTGGTAAGTTTTATAGAGTGTTTCCAGACCTTCATACTGGGGAGTAAATCCGCATTTGCTGGCTACATTGACAACAAGTACTACCTTACCTTCATAGGCAGACATAGATACTTCTTCTCCTTTGATGTTCTTCGCGCTAAAATCATAAAAGTTTTTCATTGTTTCTCCTGCATTGAGTGTGAGTGTGAGTAAGACGGGTAGTAAGATTTTGTACATTTTTTGTCCTTCATTATGAGTGTAACATAATTAGTTGGAACTATTTTGTATTGTCTTAATTCTATAGATATTTTTCATAAACTTTTTTAAGTATAATAAAAAAGAAAATACCAAATAATACCGTTTAGATATATCTTGAGAGGAGAATCTACATGAAAATAGTATGGGATCGCATTTGGTATACATTGCTCATGTTGATCGCACTTAGTGTTATCGTAGTATTCTTTTTACTAAACTCAACGAAAACCATAGAGTGGGTGGCAAATACTTATGCTCCACAATATGGATTTGGATACAAAAAGATTTCTGGTGGTCTTCTTACTGGTCTTGAAGTTGAAGCATTGACTTTCAAAAATGCTACATTGGTTGATAGCCTGAAATTAGGTTGGAATCCCGCTTCTCTCCTCTACAATAAAATCTCTATTACCCACCTGCATGCCAATGGTTTGAATGTTGAAAAGATTAAAAAAGTTGTAGATACTTTTGCTTCTACAGATGAAAAAAAAGAAGATAACAGTACCCTTATACTGCCAGTCACTATTGGTTTGGGAGAATTCAATGTAACGGTAAAGCCTTTTGATGAAAGTGGTATTGGATTTCAACATATAGCATTGGCTGGTGAGGGCATTGTCTATTATGGAGAAGGTATTAATATAGATGACCTCTCTCTTGTCATTGATACCAATGTCACAAATATACAGCTTCGTGGGATGATAGAAGAGAAAAAGATCAGGATCAAAAAACTCAGTATCGTTGATATCGATACGATTGCATTTGAAGATGTTATTAAGAAAATGATCGCTATCAAAATAGATGATGCGATCGTAGAAAAAGTAGAGCCTGAGATAGAAGAGTATAAAGCAGGGAAAGATAACTTTATCCCTCAAAGTGTACGGGTTGACTCTGTTGTTTTAACGCTTAAGCCTGCTACTTATCCTCAGGTAAGACTCGAACGGGGAGAGGTAAATATAAAAGAGTTAGATGTTGATATCTATGGGATGATAGATCTTCATCCCGATACGATTCAATTATCTGATCTCTATGTGCTTATGGAGAGTAATCTTTTTAAACTCTCCACGAATGGCAATCTAGAGAATGAAAAGATCACGGTTGAGTCCTTATCGTTAGAAGATATAGATACGATGGCTTTGAAAAAGTTTCTAGTATCACTGGAAAATAATCAAACCTCTACAGTGGAATCTGCGGAACCCAAAGTAGCACAAACCAATTCACCTAACACTTTATTACCAAAGTTACTTTATATAAAGCACATGGACTCTTCGATAAAGGGTGTGACATATGATCCTCTTTTGATCCAGAGTGCTGAAGTAAATGCGACGAATGTCATGTTGGATATCGGTACTTTAACTGCAGAGACTGGAAATGTGGATGTTGCTGTTGTAAGCAGTTTTGCATCCTTTGTACAGCATGGGGTGATCAAAGATAACCATATCATTTCTCAGGGAGATATTACAGCACACAAAGCACTCTTTGAAACATATGGACTACCTTTGAAAGAGGATGCCTTTGATACGATTCCTCTGACCATGCATACAGACGAAAAGCAGATAATAATTGATATGGAGTTCAAGGGAAAGGAGATACTTCAAGTGCATGATGGTGAATTCAATGTTGAAGATATTTCATTAAATAATCATATTACATATTTGATTCCAAAAGGTAAACTTATCGTTGAAAATGAAGGGAATATTTCGATACCTTATGCCAAGGATATTCATCTTACCAACCTTTTAACTCTGGAAGATGGTCTCCTTGACTATAAAGGTAAGGTGAGGCTAGGGAATCTTGAGGGAATCGATACAAATTATACTAAAGCTCTGAATGATCTAACAGTCACTTACCATGGTAATGCAAAAAGTATTGAAGGGCTCATAGATTCTGATAATGTAGAAGGGAAATTTATTTCTACGGACTTTAAGAAGGGTGACCTCACTATTTCAACGAAACAAGCACTTATGATTAAGGAGATGTTTTCACTTCCGACAGAACTTCAGACTTCTCAAGCCGAAGTGGACATTCACGTTCCCTTGGATTTTGCTAATTTCACCCCACTTCATGCAAAAGCAAAGATCACTTCAAATCTTGCCAATGTAGATGCGGATCTGCTTTATGATGAAAAGTTGAAGATCATAACAAGAACCATTGTCCCTCAAAAATCACTTCTTCGAGCGTATAATAAAGCGTTGAACTTTGATACGCTTAGTCCATTGCGGACTGATATTTTATTGGCTGAGAATAAAGTACATGTTGACGTGACATCTAACGGGTTTACCTCTAAAGTTAATTTTAATTCAGATAACAAAAATCTTGAGGGTGATCTTATTTTAGGTGCTGCCAAGTTTGTATTTAAAGGGAATGTAGAGAAAAAGATCACACTTGATAAAAATATACCTTCATTACAAAGCCTATTACATCAGATAAATACTATGTATGCTTTTGAGGTACCACCCTTGGATGGAGATGCTAAAGTCTCTATCGTGTTGACTGAGATGAGAGATCTAGAGTTAAAACTCAATTCCCATACTTTGACTTACGAGGTGGATAAAGAAACAGAACATATCTTGACCGATACAATGATCTCCCTGGCTTTTGTTGATTCTGCTTTGACTTTGAATAAATACCATACTACTTTTCAAGGACAAAAAGTATTTGCTACAAAAGCATCACAGATCAATGTGAAGGAGGGTAATGTAGATGTTTCCCCCCTCTGGATCAATGATGAATTAAAGGTTACAGGCAAATATGACATTGAGAACAAAAAGGGAGAGATCCTTGGGTATGCAGACCCTCTTGTTGTATCTCATGAGATGACTGATCTGCTCAGCCGTATCAACATAAAAAGTAATATAGAGGGCAATAATACAACGATTGATGGTACGATCACAATCATGGGTGGAAATGTCTATTATGACATGGATAAAAAGAGTTTTTCAAGGGACAAAGATATTATTATTGTTCAAGAGATAGAAAAAAAGAAACCAAGCCCTTTTATGGACAATTTAGCCACCTCTATTAAAGTCAATACCGAAAGTCCTCTTCTGTATAAAACGGATGAAGCAGATATTAAAGCAAAAACTGAGCTATTGATCAAAAAAGAAGCTAATGGACCTATATCTGTCTTGGGAATAATTGAAATTCTCAAAGGTTCATCTTATAAAATTGAAAATAAAAAATTTGTTTTCAAAAAAAGTATCATAGAGTTTACCGGAGATCCAACAGAACCTATGCTTAATATATCTGCCGGATATAACACAGTCAAGGCAGAAATAAACATACAAATAGCAGGAAGTTTAACGGCACCGGAGATTGTTCTCTCTTCCATACCATACATGAGCAAAGATGAGATACTTACATCGATCCTTTTCAACCCTGCTGCGAATGCAAGTGAATATAGCGAAGAGGAAAAACAAACCATGACGGATGGTAATGTAGTCAAGTCCATTCTCTCCAATGCAGGAGAGACTGTGGTAAATACAGTTTTTTCAACACTTGGAATAAATATTGATGCCCTCCCTTTCATCGGTAAGTCAAATGATATCAATAAGACAAAAAAAGCATTTTTCACCTTTTTTAGTAAAGAAGACAAGAATGGTATTCCTTCTCATGAGATAAAGTTCACAGGACAGGAGCATGTGAAAGAAAGTCATCTTCAAAAAGCAATGGCTGTTGATACAAAAAGTATAGTCCAATTTTGGAAAAAGGATAAACCTAAGATAAAAGACAAGCTCTTGCCTGCACTGGAAGAATCTCTTCGAAATTATTATATCTCTGAGGGGTTTTATGATGCCGAGTTTTCGATCAAAACGTCAAAAACAAACGTTGCTGTAAAAATTGATGAAAATAAACCCATTAAGATCAGAGAGATAAAAATAAGCAGTGATCATGATATTGCTGATCTGATCACATTTAAAAAGAATGATATTTTTAAAGCAAAAGCGTTTAGCTCTATCAAGCGTACTATTGGTCAAAGATTATTGAATGACGGTTATTGTAGCTATGTACTTGACAGTAAGGCCTATGTGGACATAGATAAATATGAAGTAAAGATAAAATACACATTGAATAAAGGGGATGTCTGTACTTTTGGAAAAGTGACTGTAAAAGGATTAAAAACCATAGATGATTCTGTGGTGCTTTCCAGAGTTAGAATCCGTGAAGGAGAGCGTTTTAGTCTAAAGAGGATCAAGGAGAGTTATGATGCACTGTATGGTCTGGGCGCATTTGATTTTGTTTCTGTGAAGTATGATAAAAATCTTCATAATGTCATACCTATAGAGATAGAAGGAAGAGAGATCTCAAGACCCTGGTACTTTAAAGGTGGTTTGAATTTTAACACTGAGACAGGATTCAGTGTATCTGCGGATGCTGTACGAACAAACTTTAGGGGAAATGCTAAACAAATTGGCTTACATTTAGGATACTCCAGCATATATAAGGTTGCAGAAGTAAGCTATTTTGTACCAGCCAAGTTTAATTTTTTGGATCATTATATAGATCTCACCAGTAAGATCGGTTACAGTCACTTCACCTATACAGGTTTCAAAGAAGAGAAAGTCTATGCTGAGGCTAGCTTGGATTATAATGATGAAAAATTAAGCCTAAAAGCAGGGATAGCTTTAGAGCATATTGATCTATCATCCAATAATAAGGATAAATTCACCCCAATACATACGCTCTCATTGGGAAACTATCTTTTAACCGGTCCGTTTCTTGAATTCTCCTATGATGCCAGAGATTCTAAACTTCATCCTAAGAATGGTTATTATGTAGCAGGTAAAGCTGAGTATGCTTTACCTTATAATAACGATGCCAGTTCAT
>QMKT01000025.1 GCA_003646505.1 Campylobacterota bacterium | reverse complement strand
GATGATATGGGGCTTAGCGGAGAAGAATATGAAATGCTTATTTCTTTTTCTCCAGAGCATTACAAGGAAGTTATGGAAGCTGCTGAAGCGACAAATACGCCGTTAACTGTATTTGCAAAAGTGGCTAAAAATAAGGATAGATATCCTTGTAAAAGTCATCATTTTTAATACGATTTATTTCAACTTTTCCATCGTGATTTTATTTTTCTATCTAAAGCCTCTTTAACTTTTTTAATAAGTCTTTTAGACTCATCTCCAAACACAAATTCACCCTTATAAGTTCTTTCCATCTCAGTGATATAGTTTTTAAAGAGTTCTTTTTCTTTAGCTGTTTTAGGTGTATGAAAAAGATATTTCATACCACTTTCATCATCATGGTTTTTTCTTGCAGATTCAATGTAAATGTATGAAGACTTTTTGACTATAGTACGATCTTCTAACAGTTCATAGTGTGTAATACGTGCACCATAAGGTGCATCATGCACGTTTCCTCTTCTGTACCAAAAGCTATAAAAGATGATATCTGTACCATTGATCTCATAAGCCCCTTCTTGTATTCTTTTATTTGAACAGGTTCCAGTGTTGTCTTTAAGGGTGAGACCCAATAGATACGTTGAGTTAGTATTATGCTCTTCTTTGTAAAGTTTCATCACTTCACCTTTAGAGTTATAGATGTCGTAAGTCTCAGTAACGATGGAAAAGTCTTGATTTCCTATCTTAATTTGTTCAGTTTGGGCGCTATTAAGCGATGCAGTGATAGTAAATATGAGTAATAAAAGTCTTTTCATAGTTAGATTATAACCTTTTTAAAATACAACTTCCTACTTAGGCATATTTCTATGTGCTAATTCTGCTGGGTATTGTCTCTCGGCACAAAGCATTTCTGCCAACATACTTACTTCAAGTTCATGTAAACTATTTAAGTACAGGAAATCTCTTTTTCCTTGCATGGATGGTTCTATATACCCAAGTGCCGTAAATTCTTTAGTAATAGCATCTATCATATCCATTACAGAAGAGACTTTGACTATCTCACATCTTGCATAGCGCTCAGCAGGGAAAGAAACCTCTGCTACACGTAGAGTAGGGTCATCTCCAGGTATTTGCTGTGCTCCAAAAAGAGGTTTTGAAGCTACGGTGGCCTTGGCAAAAGCAGGGATGAATTTAGAGAGATGCTTTATAGCCCTTTTAGTACGTTGTGTTGTCTCTTCATTTGTCCAAGATTTTTCTATCTTTTCTATAAAGTTTTCTCCTAGTTTTGGTTGACAGCTTACAGTAGTATTTGAAACCAGTCCTTCATCATAGAGTGTGATCTCTTTAGTCATACCATGAAGTTGGAAATAACCATGAGGGTAGGGTGTAAACTGCCCCATACCCTCAGGTGTTCCACGTTTTCCATGAAAGATAATTTCAGGGAAGAGTGTCTCTGATTTTTCTTCCCAATAACTCACATAGGCTGCTTTAAACTCCACCATACGCTCACACTCTACACCTAACATGTCATCTATTTTACCTGTACGGAATCCTGCCGCATTTATGAGATAATCAAAGTTTTTTGTATGCGTTTCGTAGTTATATACATACGTCACAGACCATTCTTCTGAGTCACAGACTTCTTGTATATTACTCACTATACTTTGAGTTTTTAAAGTAACAGAAGGCATGCTTTGCAGTGCCAGCATTGCTCCAGAAGCTAAACGAAAAAGGTTAAGTCCATACTCTTGAACCATAATGAGGGGAAACTGTACTTTATCCAAGTCTATATTTTTTGCTACAGTTATCATCCATTCATCTGAATTTGTAGGATTAGTAACAATTTCTTTTTCTTTTAAAGCTTCAATTTCTTCTTTTTCATAATAACGATAATACTCTGAACTTTCTCCCAATACCTTGTTGTTCTCATCTTCTTCTATAAGTTCTTCATAACGGCTGCGAAGTTTCTCCAAACGTGGAAGTAAATCTGTAGGAGTAGAATCACAAGTCAAAGGTAAGGCAATTACAGTAGGGCGATAGTCAACTATAAAAGGATAAAAACGTAAAAAATCTATGGACTGTTTAAGTAAAGTTAAACACTGTTCATCAGAGATATCCGGATAGAGGTTACCTCCCGCATGTAAATGACAAAAAGGTGGCCCACTCACTAAGCTAGACTCTTTTTCAAAGAGTGTTACATCAAGTCCAAGCTGACCAAAATAAAGTGCTGCACTCGCTCCGGCAACCCCACCACCGACTATGGCTATTTTTGCTTTTTCTTTAAGCAAAACAATATCCTTTGAGGGTGTAGGGTGGGTTTTCCAACCCACCATGGTGGGCAGGAATGCCCACCCTACAGAATATAAATAAATGCTTCATGATAACAATCCCACCAGTTCTCCAAAATCATCTATAACTACACTTGGTTCATACACCCTAATATCCTCTCCATAATTATATCCATATGTCACACCAACACTTTGCATACTGCAGGCATTGGCTGCTAAAATGTCATTTTTAGAGTCACCAACCATGACACACTCTTTGAGATCTACATCTAAGGTTTTACATACGTGCAGTAAAGGCATAGGATCAGGTTTTTTCTCTGCAAGTGAATCTCCACCCAATATAAACTCAAACAAGCCCTCTAAACCCAAACCTTCTAAAATAGGGTTTACAAAAGAAAAAGGTTTATTGGTGACGATAGTTAAACGGTAACCTTTCCTTTTTAAAGCATATAATGTTTCAGGTACATTTTCATAGGGTAGAGTTGCATTACAAAGATTTTGTGCATAAAAATCTAAAAAGATTTTCAAAGCATTTTCAACAAGTTCAGCCTCTAAAGTTTCATCTATAGTTCTGTCAGCAGATAAAGCACGTTTTACCAGTACTGAAGCACCATTACCCACCCAGCCATCTATGATCTCTTCTGAAAATGTACTAAGATCTAGTTGCTCTAACATATAATTGACAGCAAGTGCCAAGTCTGGTGCAGAGTTGATGAGTGTACCATCGAGATCAAAGAGTATGGCTTTTTTGTTTGTAAATTTCAAAATTATTGCCTTTATATAATTATTGCGATTATACATTTTTTAGCTAAAATACCCATAATATAATTTTGAAAGAAACCTATGAAACTAATCTATCCCCTAAATGTTAAAAATGAATTTGTATTTAACTCCTCAGCAAGAGACTTTACTGTTGAGGAGATACCTTTGTATGAGTTTACGGGTGAGGGTGAGCATTTGGTGCTTCATGTACGCAAGAAAGACATGACCACATGGGAGATGTTAGATGCGATCTCTAATCATGTTGGTATTCGTCGTCGTGATATGGGCTATGCAGGGCTAAAAGATAAACATGCCATGACTATGCAGTATGTGAGCATTATGGCAATACATGAAGAGAAATTAAAAGCCTTTACACATGAGAAAATAAAGATACTCTCTACCGTACGACACAACAACAAGATACGGGTAGGGCATCTGAAGGGTAACCGTTTTAACATTCGTCTTAAAAAGATTCTTGGTGTTCAAAAAGACAAACTTGATTCAGTGTTGAAGTGGATCAAAAAGAATGGTGTGCCAAATTACTTTGGAAATCAGCGTTTTGGAACCGATGGTAATAACTGGGAAGATGGGAAAAAACTTCTTGAGGGCAAACTCAAAATGCGTGACAGAAAGACTAAAGAGTTTCTTATGGGGTCTTATCAGTCTTACCTTTTTAATAACTGGCTCTCTACGCGTATGGAACTCAATCATCTGCTTGAAAAATTTACTGAAGCTGAGACTGAACAGATCATGAAATTGCCCGAAGGCTCACTAAAAGGCACTAAAGCGCAAGCAAACTTCTTTAAACTTGTAGAAGGTGATGTGATGATGCATTATCCTTATGGGCGTTTGTTTAATGTAGAAAACCTGGAAGAAGAAGCTAAACGTTTTGAGAGTAAAGACATTGCTCCTGCAGGGTTGCTACCTGGTAAAAAAACTAAAGTTTCTACAAGTACCGCAGGACTCATCGAAGCACCATATGCTGAAGAGATGAACCTAAATGGAGCCAGACGATATGCATGGATACAAGTGACCGAAATTACAAAAAATTATGTAGAAGAGAAAGCACATTATGAACTTTCTTTTGTTTTGCCTAAAGGGTGTTATGCTACCAACGTACTTGATGTACTTAGGGGGAAAAGAGATCCTTCGTTACGTTAATTTTGGGAAAATTTAAATTTTATTTATTTCCCAACATATATACAACAAATACTACGCTATAATCTTTTCATGATCAGAAAAATTACCCAAAAATTATTACTTTTATTTCTTATTTCTTCTTCACTGGTCCATGCGATTGACCTAGGGGAAGATGCTTCAGAATATCTACGTATCAATGGATTTGCAACCATTGGTGCATCTACAATATTTGAAAAAGGACAAGAGTTTAGAGCCTATACTTTTCAAAAAGATGGTGTGAGAGATGGTGAGATTAATCTCGTAAACAATACACTTTTAGGTCTTCAAGCAGAACTTTTACTTACTGACTCATTATCTGCTACGGTTCAAGGGCTTATACGTAATGACTATGATAAACATTATAATGTTGAATTGGATTGGGCATATTTTTCCTATGATACAGGATATGACCTCACACTTAGAGCAGGTAAATTTCGTTTACCTTTATTTAAAAGTTCAGAGCTTACCTATGTAGGGTATGCACGAACCAGTGTACGTCCTGAACTTGCAGTCTATGGTGCAGGTGGTTTTTCTAGTTATACAGGAGTGGATGCTCTCTATAAAACACATACAGGCACCACAGATCTTAGCTTCCAGCTTGGGTATGGATATGCAGAAGAGCATACACCCCCTGAATTTCCAGGATACAGAGAATTTAAATCTGATAATGCATTCATTGCTAAAGCGACTGCTGAAAAAGAAGTAGGACTTCTTTCTATGACTTACTTTAGAGCTAATTCTGATTTCTTAAATATAGCCCCAAATGGTAATATACGTCATGATACAGAAACACTGGTGCAAATGCTTTCAGTAGAAGGTGAACTGCATTATGAAAACCTTTCTCTTGAAGTTGGTCTTGGTAAGATCTGGGTAGACAAGATACAACCAGATGAATATCTTCGCTATGGAACCCTGTATTATCAAATGGGAGACTGGCGACCATATATGACCTATTCATATAAAAAGTTTGAAGAAAAACCTAGAGGAGAAAGGCCACCGGGTGCACGGCCACCACCACCTGGATTTGTACCACCACCGGGTCCAGCATTAAATAGATATGAAGAGATAGTGGGTATTGGTGTACGTTACGACTTTCATGAACAAGCTGCACTTAAAATACAACTTGATCATGTTGACGGCATGGAAAGCCAGCCACAATTACTGATAAGTGATGATCAAAACGACCGTAAGGCTACAGTGTTAACTATCACTGTAGATATGGTGTTTTAGATGAAGAAGTTATTATTATTGATAGCTATCAGTTTACAAATAGTCTATGCAGATATCTTAGTGGTTGTTTCTGAAAGATCATCCATTCAAAACTTGGATAAACATGAGGTAAAACGTATTTTCTTAGATAAAACCCGTTTCTTTCCTAATGGAGAAAAGGTTCAGGTAGTTGAAGGTATCTCAGAAAATGTTAAAAATGCATTTTATAGTTTAGTAACGAATAAATCTAAGTCCCAGCTACGTGCATACTGGGCAAAACAGATATTTACGGGGAAAGGAAGACCACCTCGTAAAATGAAAGAAGATAAGTTATTACATTATTTGGCACAAAATCCAAATGCTATTTCTTATATTTCGACTGAGCAGATGAGCAATTCATTGAAAGTGTTGTATAAAATCAAGCGATGAGACACTTTTATCATAGACTCTCTATCTTCCACAAGATGCTCATTGCTCCGGGCATCGGTATCATACTTTTTGCCTTTTTCCTTACATATATTTATAAAGAACAAAATTTATCTAAGCTATCGTTTAACACCGTCGAGACTTCTTTATTTCCACGTCGAGAACTTGCAAAACAAAATCTGATCTACTTAGAGACCATAAACCATGAACTTGAAAGTGCTGTTGCTGCAGGAGAAGAGAGTTGGGTAAAAAATACTTTAATTGATAAGGAATCAATAGAATCAAATTTTAAAGACTTAGACATACTTATGAAAGATGTAGGGAAGGATGGTGAAATCACCTTGCTACATCAAATCTTTCTTATATACTATAACAAAGCAACATCACTTGCTTATATGATGATTTCAGAAGAGGGAAATAATCTCTCTGATACAAATATAAGTACAATGATCGACACTATGACGGCATACAAATCAAGAGTTAAAAATGGTTTTGAGAGTTTACATAATACCTTAAAAACTGAATTAACAGAAAATTTAGAAGAGGGGCAATTTCACCTTGATCGTATTTTGATAATAGGGTCTATTTTAGGGTTTATTTTTATATTAGTGATGTTAGGATTGACAATGATGATCGCACTTCCTACACGTCGAGGACTAAGAGAAGTACTCGGTTCGGTTAAAAATATTTTAACTGTGCATCCTGATTTTTCAAAGCGTGTCGTATATCATTCACAAGATGAAGTAGGTGAACTTGTGAGTTCATTTAATCATTTTACACAAAACCTTGAAAAGGTCTATACTGACCTTGAGACGAGTTCTGCCAAAGCAGAATCATCACTAAGTGAATTTAAATATCTCTTCCATTCTACCATAGAAGCCATTGTTATACTACAAGACAATATATGTATAGATATTAATGATCAGGGATTACGTATGTTTGGAACTAAAGACAGAAATGATGTAATAGGAAAACCTATGATGCAATTTATTGATCCTGGATCTTATGAAACAATTGCAAGATATGCGAATATAGCTAAAACAGAACCTTATGAAGTCAATTTATTTCGAAGTGACGGTACACTATTTCCCGCATTGGTACAAGGACAGGATCTTCCGAGTATTGATGGCATGAAACGTATCTCCGCAGTCATTGATATGAGTGAAATCAAAGAAAAAGAAGCACTTTTAAAAGAGCAAAAAGATGTGGCTCTTTATGCTGAAGAGAAAGCACAAGAGGCAAACAGAGCAAAATCATACTTCTTGGCAAATATGAGTCATGAGATCAGAACACCAATGAATGGTATCTTGGGTATGACGTATTTGGCATTGCAAACAGACTTGACAGAAAAACAGGAAAACTATATAGGAAAAATAAAAACAGCATCCGATACACTATTGGCGATCATCAATGATCTGTTGGATGTTTCTAAAATAGAAGCTGGAAAACTTGAACTTGAAATGATTAATTTTGATCTTGAAAAAATCATAAAAAATGTCTCTGACCTTATTGAGCAAAAAGTAAAAGAGAAGGATTTGAAACTAATTGTTTCACTTCAGTCATCGATGAGAACAAAGGTGCATGGTGACCCACTGAGACTCACACAAATTTTAACAAATTTAGTAAGTAATGCTGTAAAATTTACTGAAACTGGAAACATTACTATTCATGCCCGGCAATTAACATCTACACGCTTTAAGTTTGAAGTTATTGATACAGGCATAGGTATGACTGATGTAGAGATGAAAACCGTTTTTAAACCATTTACACAAGCAGATGGCAGCACCACACGTAAATTTGGTGGAACAGGTCTAGGTTTAAGTATAACAAAACAGCTTGTAGAGATGATGCATGGTACTATAGTTGTTGAAAGTACACCTGAAAATGGTAGTTGCTTTATTGTTGAAGTTGATCTTTTGGAAGTTGATCATTCTGATTTTTTACAAGAAGAATTGCTTAGTAGTGAAAATATATCTATTTTGAATAATAATCATATTTTGCTAGTAGAAGACAACGATATGAACCGTGAGATAGCACATGAATTGCTAAATGAATTTGGATTGAAGATCGATGATGCTGTCAATGGTAAAGAAGCACTTGAATTATTTAAAACAAATCAAAAGAAATATGACATGATCTTTATGGATATACAAATGCCTGTTATGGATGGTTATGAAGCTACAAAATATATACGTGAAATAGATTCATCTATTCCTATTATAGCACTTACAGCCAATGCTATGAGCGAGGACATAGAAAAAAGTAAAAATACGGGAATGAATGATCATTTAACCAAACCAATTAATATAGATGATTTAAAACATATGTTATTGAAATATATTGGTATAAAAAATATAAATATTCTACAAGAAAAAAATGATAGTTTAAAGGTTGAAGGAGTTAATACGAAACAAGGACTCTATCATCTAAATGGCAATATGAAACTCTATAAAAAGACTGTGTATACTTTTGTAGAAAGCTATGAAAATAGTTCTAAAAACTTGACACAACTTAGTGCTGAAGAAAGGGCTTCTTTTTTACATACGCAAAAAGGACTTTCGGGTACCATTGGTGCTTTTTCTTTGTATAAGATGATCAATACATTGGAGAATGCATATACAGAGCAAAATATAGAGAATTATCTAAGCGAAAATGATAAGATCATTTCTATTTTAAAAGAAAGTACTCTTTATGAGAAAAATATAGATTCTTCTGAAGAAGGTGTAGCACCTTCAAAAGACGAAGAATTACTATTATTCAGTGAACTTGCATCTGTACTCCCATTACAGCAACCGGCGGTAATCAACCCTTTAATTGCAAAGATCAAGCAGAATACACTTTCAAAAAGAACACGTCAGAATATTGATACTATTTCTTTATTGATTGAAAAATACCGTTATAAAGAAGCACTGGAAGCATTAAAGGACATGACATGAAATCAAAATCAAATATCTTGATCGTAGACGATACACCTACCAATATTGAAATATTGGTAGATCTTCTTGGTGACTACAATATTGCAGTTTCCCTTGATGGACAGGGTGCGATTGACATTTCTAAAAACAGTTCTATTGATCTTATTCTTTTAGATATTATGATGCCGGAACTAGATGGTTTCGAAGTATGTAAGCAGCTAAAACTAGACCCAAAAACAAAAGATATCCCTATTATCTTTATCACAGCTAAAACAGATGAAGAGAGTATAGAAAATGCCTACAATGCCGGTGGAGTAGATTATGTTACCAAACCGTTTAAACCCCGTGAAGTGTGTGCCAGGGTAAAAGTACATATGGAACATTCTGAACATATGAAAAGATTGGATTATTTAGCATCATATGATGCAATGACGGATGTATATAATCGTCGAAAATTCTTTGAACTCGGAGAGGATATCTTTAAACATACAAAAGAGAATGAACTTTTTGCTGTGATCTTAGATATCGATCATTTTAAAAGAGTCAATGATAACTATGGTCATCCTGCCGGTGATATGGTCATTCGTGAGATTGCACAAGTAGTTTATAACATTTTGGATGATAATATGATCTTTGGACGTATAGGAGGAGAAGAGTTTGCTATCTTGTTGCATACTACTAAAGATGCTGCTATAAAAATTACAGAAGCATGTAGAAAAGCTGTTGAGGAGCTCTCTATTATGTATAATAGTATAAACCTCCACTGTACTATGAGTACAGGTATGGCGTGTAAAAGTAAGGAAGTGGACACACTTGACCTGCTTCTCGCAAAGGCCGATGAGGCTCTTTATGAAGCCAAAGACAATGGTAGAAACCAACTCATCTTTAGATCATAGGAGAAAATATGGATAACAAAAACTCAATACTGGTTGTAGACGATACACAAAGCAATCTTGATATTTTAGTAGATCTTCTTAAAATGTATAATATCACTGTAGCATTAGACGGAGAGACTGCAGTTGAAATGACAAAACATCACTCTTTTGATTTGATCTTACTTGATATAATGATGCCTGTGATGGATGGATTTGAAGTATGTAAATATCTTAAGTCTGACCCTTTAACTAAATCTATTCCTGTTATATTTATAACTGCTAAAACAGACGAAGAGAGCATTGAAAATGCTTTTCTTTGTGGTGGAGTTGATTATGTTACAAAACCTTTTAAGTCACGTGAACTCCTTTCTCGCATACACACGCAACTTACACTAAAAAGGATGGTAAATGATCTAGAGTCTTTAGTTGAAGATGAAATTTCAAAACGACAGAAACAGGAAAAGTTGTTACAGCAACAATCAAAAATGGCCGCTATGGGAGAAATGATGGATGCCGTTGCTCATCAGTGGAAACAACCTCTGAATGCTTTGAGTCTTTACAGCGATATCATACCCGATGATTTTGCCAATGGTATAGTAGACCAAATTTATGTGAATGAATTTAAGACAGATGTGCAAATACAAATAGCCCATATGGTTGATACATTAGATGAATTCCGAACGTTTTTCAGACCAAATAAGAAAAATACTAACTTCACGTTACAGGATGTTATAAATTCCGTACTGATTCTCATAAAAGATGAATTTATGAAGAATGCTATTACAGTTAATGTTGCTCAACAAGATACATTAAAGATGTATGGTTCAGAAAATGAATTGAAACATCTTCTGCTAAATATTCTAAATAATGCTAAGGATGCTTTTGCTGACAATAGTGTTAAAAATAAGATTATAACTATAAGACTTATGCAGATCAATGATAGAAACGTGTTAGAGATAGAAGATAATGCAGGAGGTATTCCTACAAGTGTATTACCCGATATATTCAAGGCAAATGTTACAAGCAAATCTGAGGGGAAGGGTACGGGTATCGGTTTGTATATGAGTCATCAGATTGCACAAAAGCATGCTGCTACATTAAGTGCCAAAAATCAAAATGAAGGTGCATGTTTTAGCCTTCATTGGTTTTTGACACACTAAGTTATACTTTTGCCTCATTAAAAACACCAAACTACTACTATGTAGAATGTCCTTAATATGTTGGGCAAATGCTCACACTTCTATGGAATTAAATCTTTATACTTTGCATCAGTCAATGCTTCCAAAAATGCTACAATATCATCTTCCTCCGCATCGGATAAACCAAGATTACCTACATCATTTGTTACAATATTAGGACGATTGATCTCTGCTGCTTCCCAAGCAGATCCTGTCTCCGGGTTGATACCACCTGTATCTCTTGTATTATAAAAGTGTACTACTGTTTTTAAATCTTGGAATACACCATTATGCATATACGGAGCAGTTACGGCCACATTACGAAGGCTGTTGACTTTAAACTTACCATCTTCAGTTTGTGCAGAAACATCAGGATTATCTAAAAGACCATGATCAAGACCATGACCATTTTGACTACGTACATTGGTGTTAGCTGGCAAGCCAAGGTTTTCATAGGTGAAATTAGTAAATAAAGCATTGTCTCCCCTGTCATCATGACATCTCACACAATTTACTCGTCTGGATCTAAATAGATCTCTTCCTCTTATGGCAGCAGCTGACATAGTATTGGTATCAAAATCTGAGTCGAAAGGAGAAAAGGCAGCTGTACTTTCAAATGCGGCAATAGCATCGGCAATAGCTGTGTATGCACTATCTGTATCATCAAATATAGTTTCACCATACAATGACTCCATTGTAGCTACATAAGAATCATTTTCCCTCACTCTGTCTATAACACTGGATTCATCTGGCATTTGCATTTCAACAGGGTTTAGAAATGGACCTTTTGCCTGTTCAGTAAGATCTAAAGCTCTACCATCCAAGAATTGACCACCACTTAAATTGGTTAGATCAAAACTTGGCGTAAAACTTGCATAAGATGCCATGGGAGAATTTCTGTCCCCCAGAGATGATCCATCATCACCCAAAGAAACTGCACCATTGACACCATTGGCTCTTGTATCTATAAATGCATGCAAAGGATCATGACAAGTAGCACAAGACATAGTACGGGTTAAAGAAAGAGAAGTATCACTAAATAAAGATTCTCCTAATTCTTCTTTTGTACTTATGACTACACTTACGGTGGAAGATTGTGTTGTTTCAGTTGATGTCGTATCTGTTTCAGAACTTCCTCCACATGCAGTAAATAATATTACTGACATACTTAATAAATTATATTTTAAATATTTATTTTGCATTTTATTCCTATCTATATGTGAGATAGTGCAAGTATAATCTATATGTTGTTGGAAAATTGTTGGCAAAATGCTGTTTAATCTGTATATATCTTCAATTATCTTGGTGGAGGTCTTCTTGGTGGTCCTGGGTGATGTGTAGGACGATGACCTTGGTGTGGTGGCGGTCTATGTGAAGATGGTCTGGAGCTCATGCTGCGTAATTCTGTACCAGAAATATACCCATCTCTGTTTATATCATGTCGGTGGAAACTTTCTTGTATATGATTTGGCGCTTCACTAAAAGATATCCTATCGTCATTATTTTTATCAAATTTTTTCAATACTTTATCTGATTGTGTCGGCTGAGCATGAAGGAGCTGCACACAAAACATCATTACCATACAAACATAAGCTGATGTTTTTATCATTTATTACCTTCAAATATTTAGCATACGCAGAGACGTGAGAATTCTATATGTATAGTATAACCTATATAGTGTTGGAAATATGTTGGAAAATAGACTACTTTTGTTATAATGATATATAAAGGCTAGACATGTCAAATAACTTGAACGTACTCATTGTTGAAGATGAGCCAATCATCGCAACATTATTGCAAAAGATACTTACACAACTGGGATGTACTGAGATATGGACTTGTTCCAATGCGCTTTGCGCTTTCGAAACAGTAAAGAAAGAAAAGATCGACCTTATTTTTATGGACTTAAATATTGAAGGTAAGATAGATGGTATTCAATGTGCCAAGAAGATCGCTCTGTCACATAATGTTCTCATAGCCTTCGCGACATCATACTCAGATCCTGATACATTGGAAGAAGCGATAGATGTCAATACGCTTAATTATTTGGTAAAACCTTATGGTAAAAAAGATATTGAGATCACATTGAATCTTGCAAAAGCTTCACGAAAAAAATCACAGAAAAGTTCAAATACGATAGAAGATAAACTTACATATATGAACAACAATTATTGTATAGATACAGAGATGCGGCAAGTAAGCAAAGAGGGTAAAATAATTAAACTAAGTAAAAAAGAGTTTGATCTACTTGTAATGCTTGTAAAATATTCACCATCCATGGTACATACTGACAAGATCATTCAGTATATCTGGAGCAATCGTACTATTGCATCATCTACGCTGAGAGAGACCCTGACAAGAATACGGAAGAAGTTACCGGGTATTGACATAAAAGCTGTTCACGGTATGGGCTATCAGATAATATGATATTATTAAGAACACAATTACTTCACATTTCTAATATACTATATAAAATAACAACGTAAAGGAATCACAAATGATAAGAAAAAAACTTAAACATATCGGTGCAATAACTGTTCTCTCCTCAGCACTGTTTTTTAATGCATGTACACCGCAAGAACAGGCTTTTGCTACCGGACTTGGTGTGGGTGTGATCGCTGCTTCAGCATACAGTTATCCATATTATTATAATCAACCATACTATTATCACGGTGGGAGATACTACTATGGAGGATATTACCGAAGTGGATATTATCATTATCGTGGTCACAGATATAGAAATGGACACTATTATAATCACGGGTACAGATATTCAAATGGACGTAGATATAGAGCTGAAGTAGGGCGGTATGGACACTACAACAGTAGAAGCCAATATAAAAACCGTAGTAGATACAAAGCACAACATAGAAAATATGATAAAAAGAACAAGCACAACAGAAACTATAATAAAAAATACAATAAAAATAGCAAGTACGACAGAAATAATAATAGAAAATATAATAAGAATAGCAAGTATGATAAAAAGAGAAATAATTACAATACAAAGACAAGAACTAGAGATACGAGTAAGTCAAGAACAAGAGAGACAAGAACAAGTAATAACAACAATAGGGAAAGACGAAGTCGTTATTAGAGAAGTATTTAATGTATCTTAGGTACAAAAAAAGAATTGTGTTCGTTGGTAGGCGAGACAATATTTTCTAAAAGGAGGAAGAATAAAAATTATTGTACCTAAGATATGAGGGAAGTATATCTAAATAAGATAAAATTAGTCTTAAAATTTAAACTTATAACTATATTTTGTTTAGCTTATTATATTTTTTAACACACAAGCCAATTTTCCATCTTAAATATGTCTTCTGTAGAGGGCATTCCCTTCCATCCGTTAGATTCTAAATACATCATTTTATTTCCGAAATATCCCACAATATATTTTTCCTTATAGATCGGGAAAGTTCCTGAATGTAACATGGCAAAGATATCATCATACTTTTTGGCAGTCTCATAATACGAGAAATCAAAACTGTGCAGGGCTAAAATTGCTGTTTGAAGCATCTCATTTTTATGCATAGAGAGGCTAAGCACATAGTAGGAGGGGTAGGGAACAGCAGGGTTATCCAACAAGTCACAAATATAGAGACGTTCTTTCTTTTTATTATACATATCGACATCATAGGGTAAATGTTCAAGTAAGATATAAAATATGTCAAATTGACATATTATTAATACTACTGTGCATTTGACCTGATGATATTAAACTAGACTATTATTCAATTTGAGCATTCTGATTCTCTGATCTAAAAATAAAAGTTAATTTATTAATATTTCTCTATTAAAAATATCTACTAATATATATTTTTGGCTATTAATAAACTATTTAGATATAATTATATATTGAAAGATGATTTAGAGTTTCATCTTTGGCTTGACTTTTATTGCTAACCTTTAGTTTACAGTATCATCCTCCCG
>QMKT01000024.1 GCA_003646505.1 Campylobacterota bacterium | reverse complement strand
CGTACACGGTCTTTGGCATCTACAAAATCGTACCCGTATTTACCCTTTATACACAGTTTTCCTTGAGAAACCACACCGTCTTGATGAGCAAATATCTTTACGATCTTATTATTTTCTACTACACCAGTGATATCACATCCTACACCACAGTAAGTACAAACACTCTCTATCTCTTGTCTTTCAGAATTGATTTTTTTTGTCATACGTTGCCTTTAAATATCTAATAAGACTATTTTTATCCTACTTAGACTTAAAATTAAGTAATTCTTGTTACTATCTAAAAAATTATACCTAAAGGATATACAATGTTTACAATAAATGTAGAAAAAGAATGTAGTTGTTTCAAGAAGAGTGCTTATGACAATAATATGTCTTTTTCATCTAAAAATGATGCTCTCACACAAGCAAGACTAATGGAAAGCCACATGAACCAAAAATTCTGTCAAAAACATCTTTTTTATACTGAAGAGGCTGGTAACACATTTACAATAAGAGTAGAAGAAAAACCAAAAGAATCAAACGATGGATGTTGTGGTGGTGGACACTGTTCATAACACTTCGACAAGCTCAGTGACCGATTACTTTAGTAAACTGAGCCTGTCGAAGCCCATTTAATCAGACGGTAGTCTGCCTTGTCACTACGAACACCCTTGAAAGCAAAGCGATTTGAGAGTAGTGACGCTTTTTTGCTTCGTTTTTTCTAAAAAAATGAAGAGAGAAACAATGCCACAACTAGCATACAAGGAAGTATGCAAAACTAAATAAAAAATTCAGATAACTATTTAAAATTCCCAAAAACAAGCGGCGCTTTCAAGTCTAAAGTCTTAACCTCAGCCATCACAGCCTGAAGATCATCTATTTTCTTCCCAGAAACACGAACCTCATCCCCCTGAATAGAAGGGGTAACCTTCACTTTCATAGCTTTAATCGCTTTAACGATCTCTTTCGCTTCATCTTTATCGATAGTATCAACAATACGGTAGATCACTTTTGTGTTCCCACCAGAGATACCCTCAGTCTTCACCTCTTCAAGTGCTTTTCCTGCAATGCCGCGTTTAATGAGTTTAGAGATAAGTATATCTTTCAAAGCATCTATTTTAGAATCTGAAGAAGAAGAAAGACTCAAAGTCTTAGCTGCCTCATTCAAATTAAAATCTGCCTGCAGTCCCTTAAAATCAAAACGTGTTGAAACCTCTTTCTCAGCCATTATCAACGCATTTTTAAGTTCCATCATATCTAGCTTTGCCGTTATATCAAAATAGTGCTCTTTTGCCATTTTAGTTTTCCTTTTATTTTACTTCTCGCATTTTTTCATTACATCTTTATCAAAACTTATTTTACCATAGCCTTGTAATGTATTCTTTGTACAGATAAGTGCATCTACATAATCTATATTTTTATTTTGCATCAAGTTTAGCGCATCTATACAAATGGCTTTATCATCATTAACTACACCTTCTAGTAGCAAAAGGGTTTTTAATTTTTCTATAACGATATTTTTAGGTATTTTATATACCTTGGTCATCACAAACAAAACTTCCATAAGTACTTCACTCAATATCTCAACTTTTACTACACCTAGTTGTACTTGTTCAAAAATTTCTTTACTCACAATAAAGTGTTCTTCGTTATCTCTTACTAAAAATCGTATGATGATATTGGTATCAATCAGAGAAACCATACTTTTCCATCATAGCTTCCATCATCGCATCTTCTTTGGCTTTTTCTAAATCATCAATCTTTATTCTCGTAAATTGACTAAGACTTCCTGCAAGTTCTTCAACAACATCTGGTTTACTATTATCTATAGGATAAACTACTGCCACTTCTTTATTTTTACGCTTATCTATGATGGTCAACGCTTCAGTAAGATGGGTCAATATCCCCATATTTTTCTGAAGTTCACCTATGCCTATGGTTTGCATAAAGAGTCCTTTTATATAAACTTTATTTTATTATATATAAATATGGGGAGTTTGTCAAATAGTCACTTATAGTGTATATTCAACTATTAACTCTTCAATCCCTGCATGGTGTTCATGCATCATCAAGTATCGCACCATTAAAAGTTTCTATAACTTGATAATTATTCATAAAATATAATTCTGCTTCTAACCCTGTTTCTTGTAATTTTTTAAAACGTGATTTAATGATTGGTTTAAGTGTTGTTTGAAGATTGATATTATCAAGGTTTTCCTGAAGATACATTTTTACAATATCCGCATATTCAGATACAGATTCGCTTCCAAATAGATTATCAATAAAACCCATTCTATTTTTAATCACACTGCCAGTATCAGCAATATTAAGATCAACACAGTAATTGTAGAAATCTGTTTTGGTTGAAAATCCAAACTGGGTGATAAAGGTATTATCAAACTTTGATAATCCATAGCCTATAAGATTTAATATCTCATAGTTTTATGTTTATTACCTTTATTCATAATTAAAACCTTTAAGTTTTACTTCTCGATCCTCATCATAGCGATCTCACCATGTACCACTTCAAGATTACTAAGTGATCTCATCGCATCTTGCATTTTACTCTCTTTACATGTGTGTGTAGTGAATAGTAATTGCGCTCTAGACTCAGCATTTGTTGGTTTTTGTAACATAGCTTCTATAGAAATGCCAAACTCACCCAGTGCTGATGTAATGGTAGCAAGAACACCACTTTTATCATCTACTTCCATTCTAAGATAGTATTGTGTAACAATCTCATCTTTAGAAAGTAGTGTAAGTCCAGACTCTAAGCCTTTTTTATAGCCTAACATAGGCCCTTGGTTTCCACGAACGATATCTACAATGTCAGCTATTACTGCTGAAGCTGTAGCATCCCCACCTGCACCTGGTCCATAATACATCGTCTCACCTACACGGTCACCTATTACAGTCACCGCATTCATCACACCATCAACTTTTGCTATCATGCTATCTGCGGGTATCATAGTTGCATGTACTCTAAGTTCTACACCATTTCCCACTTTTTTAGCGATTCCTAAAGACTTGATCTCATAACCAAATTCTTTTGCAAAATCTACATCAGTTCCAGTAATATTTTCTATACCTTCGATGAGTATATCTTCTGGTTTTGCATCGATACCATACGCAATACTCGCTAAAATGAGAAGTTTATGAGAGGCATCAAATCCACCCACATCAAATGTAGGGTCAGCTTCTGCATAGCCTAATTCTTGAGACTCTTTAAGTATCTCATCATACTTTGCCCCATTATTTATCATGTTGGTAAGCATATAGTTACAAGTTCCATTCATGATACCCTGTATGGATTCTATGTGATTTGCTGAAAGTCCGTTACGTAAAGCCCCGATGATAGGTATACCACCAGCAGTACTTGCTTCATACATCAAAGGAATATCTCCTGCGATCTCTTGAAGTTCATAACGGTGGTAAGCAAGAAGTGCTTTGTTTGCAGTCACAACCGCTTTACCATTTTCAAGTGCTTTTTTAACCAGTGCATAAGGTTCTTCAACCCCACCCATAAGTTCCACAACGATGTCAATATCCGGGTCATCCACTACATCAAGAGGATTATCAGAAAGTTTGATACTTACACCACGATCTTTTGAAAGATTTTTTACTACACCTGATGTTACAACTATTTTTTTACCTGCTCTTGCTTCGATGATGTCAGCATTTTCTTCAAGTATCTTTGCAACACTAGTTCCAACAGTTCCAACACCTAAAATACCAATTCTAACCATTATTTTTTGCCTCTTCAAGTTCTTTAAGGAACTTCTTGATGTTTCGTGCTGCCTGTCTGATACGATTTTCATTTTCTATCAAAGCAATACGTACATATTCATCACCATATTTACCAAAACCTATACCAGGACTCACTGCAACACCTGCTTTAAGAAGCAACTGTTTTGCGAACTCCAATGAACCCATATCTCTAGCCACTTCGGGTATCTTACCCCAGATGAACATAGAAGCATTTGGTTTAGCCAAAGGCCATCCTGCATTTCCAAAGGCTTCTATCATCACGTCACGTCTTACTTCATAGCGAGGGATGATCTCTTTATCTGGGATATAATGATGTTCATCAAGTGCCACTGTTGCAGCCACTTGAATAGGTGTGAACATCCCATAATCCAACCATGATTTAATACTCTGCAGTGCCCCTATAAGTTTTTTATTCCCGACAATGAACCCCACTCTCCAACCTGCCATATTGTATGACTTGGAAAGTGTATAAGACTCAACTGCCACATCTTTAGCACCTTCAACTTCCATAATAGAAGGTGTCTTATAGCCATCAAAAGTGATATCTGCATAAGCGATATCTGAAATGATATAAAAACGCTTCTCTTTTGCAAGCGCTACAAGTCTTTCATAAAATTGAGGTGTAACTGTTGCTGTACTTGGATTGTGCGGAAAATTCACCACTAAAAATTTTGCTTTAGGAATAGAATTATCTAAATGGTCCACGACATCTGCTAAAAACCTATCTTCATCTACTTCAAAAGTATCTTCATTAAATACAAGCTGCATCTTTTCAACATTCGCACCTGCCAAGATAAATGCCTGAGAGTGAATAGGATATGTTGGATCAGGTACGATCGCTACATCTCCAGGGTTAGAGATAGCCTGTACCAGGTGTACATAGCCCTCTTTACTTCCCATAGTTGCCACTATCTCTGTATCTGGATCCAAGATAGCATTGTACTTACGTTTATACCAGTTACTCATGGCAAGACGTAATTTATAGATACCCTTACTCGCAGAATAACCATGTGTTTTTGGTTTTTGTGCTGTTTCACAGAGTTTATCGATGATAGGCTGTGGTGTAGGGGCATCAGGATTTCCCATAGAAAAATCTATAATATCTTCACCCTCACGTCTTAGTCGCATCTTTAACTCATTGATCTCTGCAAAAAGATACTTTGGTAATCTATTTATTTTATCAAATTGTATTTCATCAAACATATTTTTCTCACTTTAAACTTCATGATTCGGCATTTAGTGCCTCACTATACTGAGCTTTAGCTCTTGTCTTCATATTATCAATACTGTTCACAGAATTAAAAGAGATAGTTGCACTTGCTTCACTTTTATTATCTTTCTGTGTATTCATACTTTCAGTAGCAGATGTCACAACATTTTTTTCAATGGTCTTTTCACTTATTTTCAATGCATTAACAGCATTTTCGTCACTGCTCATAGAACTTCCTATCGTTTTCTCGTGCATAAAAGGTATGAGATCATTCAAATTTTTTTTATCAAACTGGGTAAAAAAATACCAGGAACTAACACCAAGCAACAGAAAAATAAAAATAATCAAACCCGTAGGTCTACCCCTGTCCTCATCCATTATAGGTTGACCTATCGGGAATAAATTCGATTCTCTGCTTTGTCCGTAATGTTCCAGTGACTGTGTTTTTACTGCACTGAGGTCGGCGCTATACTCACGTTCAAGAATAGAGATAAACCCTAAGGTCTTAACTTTACTTAAAGCATCAAACTCAGATGCGAAAAGATACTCAAGATTTTCCTCGGATATCATTGTCTTATCACTGATCGCTTTTACACTGTTTTCTTCAAGAATATCATTTAACTGCATAACCCATCCTATGTATTAAAATCGCTGCAGCCGCAGAGACATTGAGTGAATCAAATGCATGTTGCATTTCTATAGAAACACTTTGATTGACTTTTGAAAGTACTTTTTTTGAAAGCCCTTTGCCTTCACTTCCCATCACAAGTACACGTTTTGCTTCAAATGTAACATTTTGTACATTTTCACCATCCATAGAAGCACCATACACAGTGAACCCAAGTTGACCCAACTCATTGAATGAATCTAAAATATTGGGCGCGATCATAAAAGGCATATCAAGCATTGCACCTGAACTACTTCTAATGATTGCCGAAAAATTAAGTTGCTTTACCCCTGTGGCGATAATGGCTTCTGCACCAAGCGCATAGGCTGAACGTACAATGGCACCAATGTTTCCTACATCTGTCAAGCCATCAAGTACCACAATAAAATTATTTTTCTTAATTTCGCTAAAAGAACTTTCTTCAAACTCATCCATCTCTATGAGTAATCCTTGATGATTACCTCCCTTAGACATAGACTGTGCCCATTTCTCTTCTAAAAACTTAATCTTGTCATGAAATTGGTGAAAAAGTGCTTTAGGAAGTGCGCCTTTACTGTTAGCACCCTTTTGGGCAACATATACTGTTTTTATTTTCTCTGCATGATGCTCTAACGCATGCAAACAGACTTGTTTTCCATATATAATCATAAAATAGATTTTATCTAATTTTTACTTTTAGGGGGTTAAGGGAGCCTCATGTAACTACTTTATGAGTTCGTTATACCATTCTTTCACACTCTTGTCACTCAGTTGTGCAAGAAGTTTTGCCTTTGGTTTAGGGGGCAGATCAAGCGATAAAACCTCCGTGAAACTAAGACTTTTTTCTGTACTTTTTTGAGCCGATATCACAACAACCCATTCGCCGCGTATCGTCAATGTTTTAAATGTTTCATTGAGTGATCTTGCAGTACCACGATAATAGTTTTGATATTTTTTAGAGATCTCTTTAGCCAAAAAAAGCTCTCTGTTCTCATCTAAAACAAGAATCTCTTCTAAAAGTTTTTCTAAACGGTGAGGAGATTCATAGAGTACCGTATTGTACCCATTGTTCATCGCTTCTGCCAACGCAGAGCTTCTTTCTTTTCCTTTATGCGGTAAGAAAGCATAAAAAAGAAACTTACCCTCCTCAAACCCTGATGCGGCATAGGCTGTCGTCACCGCTGAAGCGCCAGGCAAGACATCATACTTGATCTTATTTTTCTGTGCATATTCTACCAATAACTGTCCCGGATCTGAAATAACAGGCATCCCTGCATCACTGACATACACTACCTCTTTAGGGGACAGTTCACTTCCAAATTCATCCAGTCTCTCTTGCCCATTATGTTCATTAAACGAATAAAAATCGGCATCAGGATACGTCATATCAAACCGCTCTTCTAAAAGCCGTAAAAGCCGTTTGGTCTGACGTGTATCTTCACATAAAAAGATTTCTGCTTTTTCAAAAAGCTTCATAGCGCGAATTGTAATGTCTTGGGGGTTTCCGATAGGTGTAGGAATGAATGTGATCATAAGGTGCCTTTAGGCAATAGATAAAAAGTGAAGTACCCAACGCGACTAGTCGCGTGAGCATTCTGCTGAAGTAAGTACAGAGAGCTTTGCTCTTTGTACGTTCTAACAATAAATTACGACAATTTATATTTGCTTTTAAACTTCTCAACTCTACCTGCAGCATCAAGAATTTTCTCAGAACCTGTAAAGAATGGGTGACATTCATTACAAATATCGATACTCATTGCTTCTTTATCTGTTCTAATTTCAAAGTTGTTTCCACATGCACATGTTACTGCACATAATTTGTAGTCTGGGTGTATTTCTTTTCTCATGTTGAGACCTTTTTAGTTGATTTTGTGACAGGTAACTAACCTGCTCTAGTCGATGACTCTTCCTTATTCAATGAAAAAGGGTCATTGCAACGCTCTTTGGCGAGACAATAATGGGCAAAATTATATCCAAATAGATTTAAAATATTATAAAATCAGCTTGGAGGCTACTCCACATGCAGCACTCTCACTCTTCAAAACCAACGGTGTATCAAACCCTACGATATTTTCAACCTCAAACAGTGCCACTTCTTCTTCATGAAAGCCACCTTCACACCCTATGACGATCGTTTCTACTTTACTAGTATCAATAAAGTTACTCTCGGAAAAATTTAACATTTTTGCATTTGGGTTATCTTCTAAAAAGGATGCTAGATCTTTTGAGATTCCCAACTTCATCATCTGCGATCTTCCAGACTGTTGTGAAGAGTTTAAAAGTATTTTCTCCAAACGTTTAAAGTCTAATGTAAAACTTTTTTGTGAACGTTTACAGTAGAAGAAGGTGATTTTATCTACACCCATTTCATTCAAGGTAGGCAGTACTTTTTCTACACTTTTAGGGTCTATGATACACCAGCCTATGTGTAGGTTGTTTTTAGCTTTTATCTCAAGTGTTATGCTTTCTTGAAGTTCAAGTATGACGGAACGTTTATCTAAGTAGGTAATGGTGTAACAGTGAAGCAGTCCATCTTCAAGATTACGTAAATGGAGGGCATCATCTATTTTATGTCTGCGTACTTTAAAGATGTAACGATGTTCATCTCCAAGTAGTGTGAGTTGAGGCTTAGCCGCCTCTTTGTGGTAAAGATATAACATCTTAAATGTTTATCATGCCTTTGGCTTTAAAGATCATAAGTACTACCATGGTCACTACCAATAAGATCTGTACAATAGAGATCTTAATAAATGCACCTTTGAGCAGTTTATGATTTTCAGGATTATTAAGGTTAGCCAGTTTGATCACTTTATACTTTTTAATTTCTATATACATCATCACTGCCCAAACAGCCATCATAATAATACTGGTGGCAGACCAACCAAGGTCTCCTGTAAATATGGCTACGATTCCTGCAAAAGCGATCATTGTTGCAATAGCTTGAAAGATCATTGTATAGATAAAACTTGCTTTTCTAAAACCTAATGGTTTTTTTGCTGTCAAGAGGGGGACAAATAGCCCTGCGACCAAAAATCCTAAAAATACTTTAACCAATAGACTGTGCCCTGCTAACATCTGTGCTACTTCCATGCTTAATTCCTTATTTATTTGTTGATTTAAAAGTGGATTATACCCTAATTTGCTATAATCATCTTAAGAAAAAAATAAAGGTCACCTATGGCTAGTTCTATCCTCGAAGCATTAGAAATCATCGCAAAAAAAATCCCCACTGTTGATAAAGAAATCATTCCCATAGAGATGTCTGTAGGACGTATCATTACAGAAGACTATGTCGCAATCTTTGACTTACCAAGATTTAATAACTCTGCCATGGATGGATATGCAGTAAAAGTTGCAGATGCGGGGGGAAAAGTCTCTTCTACTGAGGTTATCTATGCTGGTGACAATCCTAGCATGACATTAGAAGAAAAACATGCTATCAAGATCATGACAGGTGCACCCATACCTCAAGGATGTGAGGCTGTAGTTCCCATAGAAAATGTCTCTATGCAAAATGATACCCTCACTCTTCCCTCAGATATAAAGCATAATGGATTTATACGAATGGCTGGAGAGGACATCAAAAAAGGCACTATGTTTTTAAAAAAAGGTGAAGAGATAAATGCCTATAGTATCGCATGTCTTGCATCTCAGGGTATGACACATGTTACTGTCACACGCATCATCAAAGTAGCCATCTTTGGTACGGGAGATGAACTACGTCCTCACTTTGAAAAAATAGAAGACCATCAACTCTATAATTCAAATTCACCTATGTTTTTAACCCGTTCCCAACAGTTAGGGTGTGATGTACGATTCATACGTACTTCTGCAGATACGATTGAAGCACTCGAAAGTTCTATACGCTCTACACTAGATGCCGATATCATCATCACTTCTGGTGGAGTAAGCGTAGGAGATAAAGACTTTACAAAAAAAGCTTTTACAAATCTTGGTATGCAAGTACTTATAGATAAAATAGATATTAAGCCAGGTCGTCCAACAATAGTAGGTAGCATAAACAATACTGTGATTATAAACCTACCGGGAAACCCTCTGGCTTCTATGGTAAATTATGAACTTTTTATCCGTGCTATCATCCGTAAAATGTCAGGAAGTAAGAATCACCGTCATGGAGTAATTACAACAACAATGAAGAATGATTTTTCTGTACGTGGAGGAAAATATGCTGTTGTGCTTGGAAGTTATAATGGTGAAAATTTTGAAGCCTTAACCTCTCAAATGCCGGGTATGGTATCACCAATGAAAAAAGCTGATGGACTACTACTCATTACGCCTGAAATAAAGATGTTAAGTGCGGGTAAAACAGTACGTATGATACCTATTAAATGGGAACATGCAAGAGATGAAGAAGTTACACTTTTTACAGATTAGATTACAGTACAAGTAACCATCATACTGTTTTTTTCATTTCTAAACTTTTTTGGGATTTACCCTAGGTATTTTTTGTAATAATTTTTCCCAAAGTTTTTCATCACTCCATTCACTTTGTACCTGCTTTGAAAAAATGATATCTTCTAACGCTATTTCACCCATGAGCTTACTGTGTGCATCCTCTTTAAATCCTTGGGCATAGCCTGTTTCAGTCTCATGTACTATGATACTATGCAGTTTGACTTCTCTCTCACCATTTTGCATCTCAGTACAGGCCAGCACACGTTCTACCATAAGATAGATCACACGTGAAAATTGTTCTGCGGAAGGTGAGACAGGAAGTTCCACCCATCTGTTACTATGTTTTTTCATCGCATTGACATAGTCATTGTCATCTTTTGACCACAATGTAATGGCATGATCAAAAGAGTCTATAAGTTCTTTAATGTAACGTTTGGTCAGTCCAAAATCATATACCATCTGTCCGTCATCCAAATAATTCGATTCTAAAAGTACTTCAATTTTATAGGAGTGTCCATGAATATTTTCTGAACAACGCTGTGTTGTACAGTCACGGACGATATGTGCATTTTCAAATTTAAAAAGTTTTCGTATAATCATAAAATGATTTTAGCGTATTAAAATTAACTATACACCTTGTGTAGTATCAAAAACACGTATATGCAGTCTGTCACTGTAACAGAAATTATGTTTCATACAAAATTCAAAAACAGCTTTGTCATTTTTCCAAATGGTGTCTCTACTCTCTCCAACAGGCATACAGTACACATCTAGTTCTGGTAAAATATCTTGTATATCTTGTATTTCATCTCTTGCTGTACTCTCTACAAGTTGTGCATCGATGGTAAACTTTAAAAATGCCTCTTTAGCATAAGTCTGTACATTTTCAAGTGCCTGTGTCACGATACGTTTTTGTGCAGGTTCACCTGAATTAGCCAACTTTAATGAAAGAGCAAAAATACAAGACTTATACGCTGGATACTTTTCAAAATCTATCTCTATTGTACCATTGGTCTCAAAAGTTATTTCTATACCCTCATCTATCAGCCACTTAACTACATCATAAAAGACCATATCACTATGATACATAAGAGGTTCACCACCTGTAATAACTATATGTGGGTTATAGCCTATTGTATTAAATTCTTTTTTAAGTGTTGAGATAAGGACATCACTATTGTCTACTTTTATCCATGCCTTAGCATAGCTGCTGTCAACTGCAAAGTAAGTATCACAGCCTAAACGTATTTCACCATCAACTTCATACTCTGCACCAAAACCCGGGCAATTTAAGTTACATCCACCTGTACGTAAAAAATATGAAGGAACACCTGCATACTTCCCTTCACCTTGAATGGAAAAGAATTGTTCTGTAAGGTAAAACATCAGCCACCAGTTTCGTAAAACGCACGTTTAGAAAGTTCTCTGTCCTCAAATTCGTCTTCACTCCAACGATTCTCTTTTGGTTTATCTTTAAGTACTTCTGCCAACACCTGCGCTGCACCTTCTACATCACCTTTTTTTACTGCTTCTGCAATACTTAGTGCTTCGTCAAAATAGAGACAAGGGATAAGGTTTCCTTCCGCAGTTAGACGAATACGGTTACAGTTTTCACAGAAATCATGTTTATGAGGATCGATAAGTCCAAACTCTGTACCATCATCTAAAACATAGTTAAATGAAGGACTTGCCCCTTCACGTCCCAATGCTTTGATCGTATAACGTTCTTTGACCTTTTCAAGTATCTCTTTACCATGCATGCCTTTAAGTGCCTGATCTGCATGTGCATTTTCCATATATTCTATGAAACGAACTTTGATATCTTTACCTTTACAGTAGTCCAAAACATCCAAGATCTCATCATCATTGACACCTTTTAGAGGCACCATATTGATCTTCACTTTTAAACCGACTTCTAAGGCTTTATCTATACCTGCCAAGACCTCTTTTAAAACATTTTTACCGGCTATTTTAGCAGACACATCCTCTTTAAGGGAATCAAGAGAAATATTTAAACGTTTAAGTCCTGCATCTTTGAGTTTTTGTGCTGCTTGCGGAAGCAGATAAGCATTGGTCGTCAACGCCAGATCAAGACCAGACTTATAGTCATTTATCATCTTGATAAAACTATCCAGGTCTTCACGTAAAAGTGGTTCTCCTCCTGTGATACGTATCTTTGTGACACCACCATCTATAGCTACTTTAACAAACAAAAAAAGTTCTTCAAAAGAGAGTAAGTTCTCTTTTGGTACCCATGAAAAGGGTTTTTCAGGCATACAGTACTGACATCTGAAGTTACAACGTTCCGTAACTGAGATACGTAAATAATTGACTGCACGTCCATGTCCATCTATAAGCATTTAAAATCCATTGTATAATTTTTTAATATATTTTATTAGAGTATCTAAAAATTGATAAAAAATGGATGATGTATATCAAAAAGTATGTATGTTATAAACAAGAAATCATATTTTAATATTATTTTGAATAAAAACAAAGGATAAAGTATTTTGCACGAGTTTGCGTCAGATTTGGCTTGAAGTGTGGTGTGGAATAAAGGAGCTTACATACGAGTATGCCCCCACTTACGCTTTAGCGACAGGGGTATCGACATTTAGTGTCAGAAGTGACTGAATGGTACGCCACGCTTCAAGTCGAAGGTGGCATAAGATCATGTGAAAGAATTAGTGGTGGTCTCTCCACATTGACTTCTTCCATAAGAACGCTAGAATTGTGAAGATAACAAAGAAGCCAATTACCCATGGTCCAAGCTGTTCTCTTGCTTTTTTACTAGGATCTCCTGCTTCAGTAAGGTATGTTTTTACTTTCTCATACCCTTCAGCATTAAGACCTACTCTAGGCATAGAAGTACCAGGAAGTTGTCCTTGTGGGTTTTCCGTGAATGTTTCCAAAAAGTGCTCAGATCTAGCTCTGATCATCATAGAAAGATCAGGTGGTAAGTTACCCATATAAGCTTTTACCATATCTTGCTCTTCTATCACTTTAATTTCGTATGCCAGTTGATCTTTTTTATATTTAAACTTAGGTACATCACCTAGTTGTGTTACTTTTTTATAACGTACCGCGTGACATCTTACACACGCTTCATTGAACGCTTCTTTAGGTGTAACTTCACCCGCTTTTTCCGCTAACATATATGCTACAACATCAGCAATTTGCTGATCTTCTGTCATCATTACTTGTATTCTACCCATTGGATGCTCTATAGTATCTTTATATTTATGATCTACATTCCCTGCCATAGCAGGATCTTTAATAAGAGCAATAAGATAATTTTTATCGTAAATCCCGCCTACGTGATCAAGGTTAGGCGGTATAGCCCCACCCATATTAAAGTTTGAATTATTATGACACCCTAGACATAAAGCAAAAGATGCTTCACCTACAACAACATCACCTTTTATTTTGGAAATTTGTACTACTTTTGACCAAAAAGCTTTTTTCTTAGTCACTAATGCAGCATCACCTTTACGCTCAGCTTCTGCTATATCATCTGTACCATCATAAGTAAAACCATGGCTTTCAATATGAATTTCATTACCCTCTTTATCCACTTTCATGTGCATTTGGTGGTGTGCATAAGGCTCTACTAGGTAGTATGTAAGTAGCGAAAAGAATACAACAACTGCAAATATTTTTAATTCTCTCATGTTATGCTCCTTTCTCTATTTTTTTCTCAAACATTGTAATCACGAAGAGAATTGGTCCCATAAGCAAAAATGCCCATGCAAATATAAACCCTAATGTTGCGAACAATGGATCAGTTGGTGGCAATTTTCCTAAAGCTGTTAGAGCAATCATAATAATCAACAATGTCCAAAACCAATACTTAAATAAACCTCTCTTGTGTGCAGGAGCAACATTTGGACTTCTATCTAGGAACGGCAGGAACATAAATGCTGCTTGAGCGATACCAAAGGCTATAAGCCCCGCATCTTTACCAAAAGGACGTAAAATCTCGTAAGACCATAAAAAATACCACTCTGGATAGATGTGCGCAGGTGTTTTAAGTCCATTTGCCGGGTCAAAGTTTACTGGGTCCATCGCAAAGTTAAAATGGTAGAACACTAAGTAGAAAAAGAGTATGAAGTACACACCCATTACAAAGATATCTTTACTTAAAAATACTGGTGAAAATGGAATCACTTTAGATTCTTTTTTCTTGCCAGCTTTATATAAGGCTGCAGATTCTTCATAGTCTATATCAGCACCTTCCTGGTTGTTTACGTGAGGTATTCTAAGTGTACCAAAGTGTAAAACGATCAGTCCTATGATCACTAAAGGAATAAGGAATACATGTAGCATAAAGAAACGTGTTAAGTATGCATCACCCGGAACGTAATCTCCACGAATCCATTCAACTAAACCATACGCTTCAAGTGAACCACCAGAGAAAAGGTTAGTAATAACCATACCGGCCCAGTAAGACATTTGTCCCCAAGGTAGCATATAGCCTGAAAATGCTTCAGCTGAAAATGCAACAAAAAGTCCCATACCTGAAAGCCAAATCAGCTCACGTCCTCGTTTGTACGAACCATAGTAAATTCCTGCACCCATATGAATATAAATGATAAGAAATACAATAGATGCACCTACACCATGAATGTGTCTCCACAACCAGCCATATCCAACTTCAGACATAATCGTATAGTTTACAGAGTCAAATGCTAAGTTTGTATCTGGCTTATAGTACATAAGTAAGAAAATACCAGAAACCACAAGTATTCCAAATGTTGCAGCCAGTATCATACCCATTGCCCATAAGAAGTTAATATCTTTTGGAATCCAGTATTCAGTATTTAATACACGTTTAAGTGTATTAAGTCCGATACGTTGATCTAACCATTCGTTTAAATTATTTGCTT